>NZ_JBHXSC010000006.1:0-176569 GCF_042716505.1 Streptomyces sp. NPDC058674 | reverse complement strand
GCAGTGCGTGGCCATCGCCCGCGCCGTCTACTTCGGCGCGAAGGTCCTCGTCCTGGACGAGCCCACCGCCGCCCTCGGCGTCAAGCAGTCCGGCGTCGTCCTGAAGTACGTCGCCGCGGCCCGGGACGCGGGCCTCGGCGTCGTCCTGATCACGCACAACCCCCACCACGCGTACCTGGTCGGGGACCGCTTCGTGCTCCTCAAGCGCGGCACGATGGCGGGCAGCCACACCCGTGATTCGATCACCCTGGACGAGCTCACCCGGCAGATGGCGGGCGGCTCCGAGCTCGACGAGCTGAGCCACGAGCTGGAGCGGGTGGCAGAATCAGGGCCAGACAGCACCACACCAGGCCCGGACGGCCCGTCCGGCACCACCGCACCATGAGGGACGGCACGACTCGATGAGCACGTACCGGGACTTCACGCTCGCCCACCGGGGGGCGGCGCGGGGCACCGTCCTGCGGACCATCGGCACCCGTGAGCGCCGGTCGCACCTGACCGCCCCGCGCGTCCCGACCGTCGGCATCGACATCGGCGGCACCAAGGTGATGGCGGGCGTCGTCGACGCCGACGGCATCATCCTGGAGAAGATCCGCGCGGAGACCCCGGACAAGTCCAAGAGCGCCAAGGTCGTCGAGGACACCATCGTCGAGCTGGTGCTGGACCTCTCCGACCGGCACGACGTGCACGCGGTGGGCATCGGGGCGGCCGGCTGGGTCGACGCCGACCGCTCCCGCGTCCTCTTCGCACCCCACCTGGCCTGGCGCGACGAGCCGCTGCGCGACGCGCTCCAGTCCCGGCTCGCGGTCCCGGTCATGGTGGACAACGATGCCAACACCGCCGCCTGGGCCGAATGGCGCTTCGGGGCCGGCCGGGGCGAGGACCACCTCGTCATGATCACGCTCGGCACCGGCATCGGCGGGGCCATCCTCGAAGGCGGCCAGGTCAAGCGCGGCCGGTACGGGGTCGCGGGGGAGTTCGGCCACATGCAGGTCGTCCCCGGCGGGCACCGCTGCCCCTGCGGCAACCGCGGCTGCTGGGAGCAGTACAGCTCCGGCAACGCCCTGGTCCGCGAGGCCCGCGAGCTGGCCGTCGCCGACTCCCCGGTCGCGTACAACATCATCGCGAGGGTCGGCGGCAACGTCTCGGAGATCACCGGACCGCTCATCACCGAGCTCGCCCGCGAGGGCGACGCCATGTGCGTCGAGCTGCTCCAGGACATCGGCCAGTGGCTCGGCGTCGGCATCGCCAACCTCGCCGCCGCCCTCGACCCCTCCTGCTTCGTCATCGGCGGCGGCGTCAGCGCCGCCGACGACCTGCTGATCGGGCCCGCCCGGGACGCCTTCCGCCGCCACCTGACCGGCCGCGGCTACCGGCCCGAGGCCCGTATCGCCAAGGCGCAGCTGGGCCCCGAGGCCGGCATGGTCGGCGCCGCCGACCTCGCCCGGCTCGTCGCCCGCCGCTTCCGCCGCGCCACGCGCCGCCGCGTCGAGCGCTACGAGCGCTACGCACAGCTGGGCCGGCCCGACAGCGCGGGCCCCGCTGACTCCAAGGACGACGACCAGCCGTGACACCGCCCTCCCTGCCCCACCAGGCCTCCGCCCCGGACGGGGACTCCGTGCCGCCGCCGGCGGAGGACCGCCGGCACGTCGTCCGGCGCCGCTGGGTCACCGCGATCATCATCCTGCTGCTGGTCGGGGTCCCCGCCGGATACCTGGCCGTCTCCGCCCAGCAGAGCCGACAGAGCGGCCGCGACAAGGCCGCCAAGGTCACGGCGACGAAGGTCCGCCCCGGCTGGCCCTCGAAGGTGCAGCGCAGCATCTACGAGGTGCCGATCCCGGAGAAGGCCTGGCGGGTCGGCTTCCTGGAGACCAACAACTGGCGCACCAGCCGCCTGTACACGCAGTTCGCGGTCACCCCGCCCGAGCTGGACGCCTTCCTCGCCTCCGTCGGCACCAGCCGGGACGCGCTGACCCCCGGGGTGTCCATCTCCGCGCACGACACCGCCGTGGCCGGCTGGAACTGGAAGACCCACGCCGAGTGGATCGGCACCACCCTCGAACAGGACGACCCGCGGCCCACCCGGGACATCACCGTCGACGCCACCGACCCGCGCATCGCCAAGGTGTACGTGGTCTCCGCCACGACTCCCTGACCTCCCGGCCGCAGCGCCAGTGCCGTGACCGGAGGGGTTCGCCGGGCCGCAGCGCTAGCCTGGACTCCATGAAGCTCACCAAGCGGCTGCACTCCTGCGTCCAGCTGGAGAAGGACGGGCGCGTGCTCGTCATCGACCCGGGCGCCTTCAGCGAACCCGACGCGGGCCTGGGGGCCGAGGCCCTGCTGGTCACCCACGAGCACCCCGACCACTTCGAGGAGGGCAGGCTGCGGGCCGCCCTCGACGCGAACCCGGCCGCCGAGCTGTGGACGCTGCGCAGCGTCGCCGGGAAGCTGGCCGCCGCCTATCCGGGCCGGGTGCACACCGTGGGGCACGGGGACGCCTTCACCGCCGCCGGCTTCGAGGTCCGGGTGCACGGCGAACTACACGCCGTGATCCACCCCGACATCCCGCGGGTCACGAACGTCGGCTACCTCGTGGACGGTTCCCTCTTCCACCCCGGCGACGCCCTGACCGTGCCGGACGTGCCCGTCGACACCCTGATGCTGCCCGTGCACGCCCCGTGGAACAAGATCGCCGAGGTGATCGACTACGTCCGCGAGGTCAAGCCGCGCCGGACCGTTGACATCCACGACGCGTACCTCTCCGACATCGCCCGGCCCGTCTACGACGGCGCCCTGGGCGCCCTGTCCGGCGCCGACCACGGCCGACTCACCGCCGGGGACAGCGCCGAACTGTGACTGTCGGTGCCAGGCGATAGGTTGGCCCGTATGCGTATCGCCACGTACAACGTCAACTCCATCACCGCCAGGCTGCCGCGCCTGCTCGCCTGGCTGGAGAGCACGGGCACGGACGTGCTGTGCGTCCAGGAGACCAAGTGCTCCGCGGAGCAGTTCCCGCACGCCGAGCTGCGCGAGCTGGGGTACGAGTCCGCCGTCAACGCCACCGGCCGGTGGAACGGCGTGGCACTGCTCTCCAAGGTCGGCCTGGAGGACGTGACCCTCGGGCTGCCCGGCGGGCCCGACTACGAGGGCGTCCAGGAGCCGCGCGCGATCTCCGCCACCTGCGGCGGGGTCCGCGCCTGGTCGGTGTACGTGCCCAACGGCCGCGAGGTCGAGCACGACCACTACGGCTACAAGCTGCACTGGTTCCGCTCCCTGGCCGAGGCCGTCGCCGAGGACGCGGCGGGCCCGCGGCCCTTCGCGGTGCTCGGCGACTTCAACGTGGCCCCCACCGACGAGGACGTCTACGACCCGGCGGTCTTCGAGGGCGCCACCCACGTGACGCCCGCCGAGCGCGCCGCCCTGGAGGCCCTGCGGTCCGCCGGGCTCCGCGACGTCTACCCGCGCGCGCTCAAGTACGACCGCCCGTACACCTTCTGGGACTACCGGATGCTCGCCTTCCCGAAGAACAGGGGCATGCGCATCGACCTCGTGTACGGGAACGAGGCCTTCACCAAGACCGTCACCGACGCCTACGTGGACCGCGAGGAGCGCAAGGGCAAGGGTGCCTCCGACCACGCGCCGGTCGTCGTGGACCTCGACCTCGACCGGTAGGGCGCGCCTGCGGAGGGGCCCGGGAGCCCCGTCCGCGCGGGGATACCGGGCGCCCGGCCCAGGCGCGCCCTGTGGCCAGGGGCGCATCCTGGTGCGAGTCTGGGTGGTATGCACATCCCCTTCCTGGACCACTGGCTGAACCGACACGCGACGGAACAGGGTGCCGGGCTCGCGACCGCACTCGCGGATGATCCCGAGGGCGTCGCCGAGTTGTTCGCGGAGTGCGAGGTGCTGCGGGTCCACGCGAGGGCGGCCGGGCTCGAACTCGACGCCACCCCGGCCTCGTTGGAAGCGCTCGACCAGGTGATGCCGCGCTGGCGGCGGGACCCCGAAGTCGTGCCGTGGCTGGGCAACGACGCCGGCTTCTACCTCGGCACGGTGATCATCGGGTCCGTCCCGGGCGCCGGCTGGCAGGTGTGGCCGAACGGCCAGCCGGTGATCCGGCTGGCCTCGGGCCGGGAACTGAACGTGATCGAGTCGGGGGTGTCCTGGGCGATGACCGGATCCCCCGAGCTCAGCCAGGCGTACGCGGAGGCCTCCGAGGGCTGAGCACGCCGGGGTCTCGCCCGACGGCCGGCGGCGAGCCGCTGCCCGGGAACGCGGGGGCGCGGCGGCCCGCGGGGGGACCCAGGTGCAGCCCCGAGAGCCGCCGCCCCGCCCGGCAGCAGCCGTGGATCACTGCTCGCGCAGCGGCACCGAGACGTACGAGGGATCGGTGCGCGGCGAGGAGAAGGTCAGCTGCGCGCCGGCGGGGTTGTGCTCGATGTAGAGCGGGTCGACCGTGTCCACGACGAGGGCGAGCCGGTGGCCGGCGGGCACGTCGTAGGCCGTGGAGAAGAGCTCCAGGTCCACGCCGAAGGCCTGGTTCGGGGTCTTGCCGTGGAAGGTGTACGGGGCGTTGCTGACGAGCTTGCCGATGCCGAGCGGGCCGACGTCGTAGAGGTACGCGACGAAGGTGCCGTCGGACTTCGTGGGCGTGACGGTGGTGTGGAGGCGGACGTCCCCGCGGACGCGTCGCTCCCGGTCGTACCGCGGCGACTGCCAGACGGCGGCGAAGGAGCGGGGCAGCAGGGGGATGGAGGCCGCGGGGGGCGCCTTGACGAACTGGTCGAGGAGGTTGGAGAGCAGGACGATGCCGCCGTTGGCCCCGGAGTCGACGTTCGCGAAGACGTGCTCGCTGTCGGAGAGCGCGATGCGCTCGGTGCCGGCCGCGCCGACCGACTTCCAGTCCGGATAGCCCTCGTAGCCCTCGTTGCTGCGGGACTTGAGCTGGACGGGGGCCTCGGAGTCGATGCCGTTGCGCTCGCCCTTGAGGTGGTGGTCGAACCAGCGGTGGGCGCTGGTCCAGGTGTCGTTCGGCAGGCCGAGCAGTCCGGTCAGCTCGGCCGTCGCGTGGTCGCCGGGGCGCAATTCCAGGCGCTTGGGTCCGGTGAGCCGCTCGAAGAAGTCGGCGTACTGATTGGGCGGGAAGATGGTGTCGCCCCAGGCGTTGCCCAGCATGATCGCGGCGCCGTTGGCGTTGATCCGGTCGACCTCGAAGGCCGCCGAGCGCTTCTTGCCCCAGTCGATCATCTGCTGTTCGCGGTCGAGGCGGGAGCCGAGGAAGTCGCCGAGGATCGACTGGAGTTCGGGGCCCGGCCGCCCGGTGAGGTAGCCGGCGCCGCCGAGCAGTCCGGCGGCCTGGAGGTGCTGGGTGCGGCCGGAGTAGATGGAGGCCACGAGGTCCGCCCAGCCGCTCATCGCGACCACGGCCTTGATCCGGCTGTCGTGCGCGGCGGCCAGCAGGCTGATCCCCGCGCCGTACGAGACCCCGCCGAGTCCGATGCGGTCGGCGTCGGCGGGGGTGTGGACGAGGGCCCAGTCGATGACGGCCGACACGTCGGCGGTGTCCGGCGGGCCGGCCACCTCGATCTCGCCGCCGGAGAGCCAGAAGCCGCGCGAGGTGTAACTGACCACGGTGTAACCGGAGTCGGCCAGCTTCTTCGCCTGCGCGATGTATTCGATCTGCGGCAGGCCCCAGCTGGTGGGCAGCACGATCAACGGGTACTTCCGGCCCGGCTCGGCGCCGGCCGGGGTGAAGACGTTGCCCTTGAGCGTGATGCCGCCGGAGCCGGGGATGTCGTGGAACCGCAGTTCCGACGAGGCGTCCGAGACCGTCGGGACGCCGGAGGCGACGGCGGTGGCGGTGGCAGGTGCGGGAGCCGCCTGGGCCTGGTGGGGGGCCAGGCCCAGGGCGGCTGCCGCCAGCAGGGCCGCCACCGCCGCGGCGGTGGTGGTGCGTTCCATCAATCGCTCCTCGCGTGCGCCGGGTGGGGAAAGTGACCCGACGGTAACGGGAGGGGATTACCGAAGGTAACCCGTCGTAAGTTACGTGGTGGTAACAATTGAACGAGAGTCAGTCCCGGGGTGTTCGGAGCGCGCCGCCGGTCAGCCGTTGCCGGCGCCGCCCGCCACTGCGCTCTTGGCCTTCCACGCGTCCCAGGACAGGTTCCATTCGCCGTACCCGTTGCCGAGCTCCGGGTTGCCCTTGGAGCCGCTGCCCACCACCTCGAAGGGATCGCCGACCTGCACCCGTGCGTAGAAGTCCCGGGCGTCGGAGTCGCTCATGCCCACACAGCCCGAACTGGTGTTGGCGCGACCGAAGTTGCCCGCGTTCCACGGGGCGGCGTGCGCGTACATGCCGGACCAGGTCAGCCGCATGGAGAAGTCGACCATCTTGTCGTAGGAGTCGCCCAGGCCCACGGTCTGGGAGTCCATCCGGATGGTGCCCTCCTTCGACATCAGCGCCATCTTCCCCGACCAGGAGGCCTTCTGGCCCCCGGGTGTGCCGGCCGAGACGGGGATGGTCTCGACCACCGCGCCGTCCTCGCTCACCGTCATCCGCTTCGCGTCGAGGTCCACCTCCATCCGGCGGTCCTTGCCGATCGTGAACTCGGTGGTGTAGTCGCGGGCGAAGAGGCCGCCGCCCCGGCCGGAGTCCACTCCGTTCAGGTTCATCTCCACCTTCACGTCCGTGCCGGACTTCCAGTACTCCCTCGGCCGCCAGTCCACCCGGTCGTTGCCGGAGTAGTCCTTGAACCAGCCCCAGGAGCCCTCGGTGCCGTTGGAGGTGGTGACCCTCAGCGCCTTCTCCACCTCGGCCCTGTTCGCCACCGGGTTGTCGAAGACGAGCGAGACCGGCATCGCGACGCCCACGGTGCTGCCCTTGGGCACGTTGATCGAGACCTTGTTCACCTTGTCGGCGGCGGAGGTCCGGAACCGGGTGGTGGCGCTCTGGCTGTCGGTGTTCTGCGCCACCGCCTGGTAGTCCGTACCCGGCGAGGCGTTGCGCTCGGAGGTCCAGGTCCGGCCGTCGTCGGATATCTTCCCCGGCAGTTCGCCGTTCTTGGCGTCCGTCACCTTCACCAGGGCCAGCCTGCCCTCGGCCAGGGTCACCGTGACGGGACCGCCCGCCTTCACCTGGTCGCCCGTGAGGTTCACCGATATCGCCATGTCCGGCTTCGGCTTCAGCGCGGCCTTGCCGCCGCCCGCCGCGTCGGCGCCGCCCCCGCAGGCGGTCAGGGCGGCGGCCAGGAGTGCGGTGCCCGCCACCGCGGCGTGGCGGAACCGGCGGCGGGACAGGGCGGTGCGCCTGGTGCGCCTGGTGCTGCTGATGCGGCTCAACGAAGACCCCTCCGAAGTGATGACCGTTCGCAAAGGGAGAGCGAACACGGCGACTCTAGGTTGCGCATTACGTGGAAAATCTCCACTTTCCGGTTGTGACGTGCACCGCAGCAGAACGGTCATCGTCCGGTCACAATCGCCGGGCGCGAGGTCCGCCCCGGCAACGCCCTGCAAGGGCGCATGCGGTGCGACGCACATGGACGCGGAGCGGACGAATGCGACATGCGCGGGGTACCCTCCACCCTTGACCCGACGAACGTGCTTTCGGGCTGCTGTGCGGGAAGCTCGGCACCGGCGGACAGGTCGTCGAGACGCTCGGAGAGTGGGAGACCCGGTGGACGGACACGCCAACACGGCCCTCTGCAAGGCCTTCCAGGCCTACCCGGCCCGCCGGTGACCCGTCGCACCACGGTCCCGCCGGCTCCGGGGCCGCCCGCGGTCCCGCCGCCGGCCGTTTCCGCGCCCGGCGGCGAAGCCGCGCCGGCGCCCGGCTCCGTGCCCGGTTCCGCCTCCGTGCCCGCACAGCTACCGGCACCCGTACCCGTACCCGGTTCCGTGCCCGCTGCGGAGCCCGGGAAGCCCTCGGTGCTCCGCAGCGGAGCCCTCATGGCCGCCGGTTCGATCGTCTCCCGCGCCACCGGCTTCCTCCGCTCGGCCGTCGTCGTCGCCGCGCTGGGCACCGGCCTGCTCGGTGACGGCTACGCCGTCGCCAACACCGTCCCGAACATCCTCTACATGCTGCTCGTCGGTGGCGCCCTCAACGCCGTCTTCGTGCCCGAGCTGGTCCGCGCCGCCAAGGAGCACCGCGACGGCGGCGCCGCCTACACGGACCGGCTGCTCACCGCGTGCACCGCCGCCCTCGTCCTGCTCACCGCCGCCGCGGTCCTGGCCGCCCCGCAGATCGTCGCGGCGTACACCGGCTACAGCGGCGCCCAGGAGAGCACCACCGTCGCCCTCGCCCGCTACTGCCTGCCGCAGATCCTCTTCTACGGGCTCTTCACCCTGCTCGGCCAAGTGCTGAACGCGCGCGGCCGGTTCGGCGCGATGATGTGGACCCCGGTCCTCAACAACGTCGTCGTCATCGGCGTCTTCGGGCTCTTCCTCTACGCCTCCCACGGCTCCGCGGACGGCCTCACCGCCGCCGAGACCCGGCTGCTCGGCCTCGGCACCACCGCCGGCATCGTCGTCCAGGCGCTCGCCCTGATCCCCTCGCTGCGCGCGGCCCGCTTCCGCTGGCGCCCCCGCTTCGACTGGCGGGGCAGCGGCCTCGGCCGGCCGCTGCGCAACGCCGGATGGCTGGTCATGCTCGTGCTGACCAACCAGATCGCCTACTGGGTCGTCACCCGGCTCTCCACCACCACCGGGCGGCACGCCGTCGAGGCCGGTCTGGCCGGGGGCGCCGGCTACACCGCCTACAGCAACGCCTACCAGCTGTGGATCGTCCCGCAGGGCATCATCACCGTCTCCCTCGTCACCGCCCTGATGCCCCGGCTGAGCTCGGCCGCCGCCGACGGCGACCTCACCGCCGTCCGCGAGGACGTCTCGTACGCACTGCGCTCCAGTGCCGCCCTCGTCGTGCCCGCCGCCGCCCTCTTCGCCGTCCTCGCCCCCTGGGTCATCGGCAGCGTCTTCGGGTACGGCCGCACCGGCGCCGCCGACATCGAGGTCATGGCGGGCGTGCTCGCCGCGTTCGCACCCGGCCTGGTCGCCTTCTCCGCGCAGTACGTCCTCTCCCGCGGGTTCTACGCCCTCTCCGACACCCGGACCCCTTTCTTCCTCAACCTGGTCATCGCCGGCCTGAACGCCGGCCTGTCGGCCGCCGCGTACGCCCTGCTGTCGCCGCGCTGGGCGGTCACGGGCATGGCCGCGGCCTCCTCCGTCGCCTTCCTCGTGGGCGCCACCGTGACCGCGTACGCCCTCTCCCGCCGGCTCGGCCCGCGCGCGGGCACCCGTACCGGAGGCCGCACCACCGCCGTGCGGACCCACCTGCGGCTGCTGGCGGCCTGCGCCCCGGCGGCCGCCGCCGGGTACGCGGCCGCCCGCGCCGCCGACCGGTTCGGGGACTTCGCCGCGGTCGGGGCGGGAACCGCCGCACTGGCCCTCGTCGTCGTCCTCCTCGCCGGGCCGCTGCGCCTGACGGAGATCACCGGCCTGACGGGCCCCCTGCGGCGCGGGACCGGCCGCAAGCGGAAGGAAAGTCCATGAACCACCTGGGGATACCGAGCGGATGCCACGCGTACTGCTGATCGAGGACGACCCCTCCATCCGCGAAGGAGTGGGTCTCGGCCTGCGCCGCCGCGGGCACGAGGTGCGCGCCGCCGAGACGGGGGAGGAAGGGCTCGCCCTGATGGCGGCCTTCCGCCCCGAGCTCGTCCTGCTCGACCTGATGCTGCCCGGGATGAACGGCGTGCAGGTCTGCCACCGCATCCGCAGGACGAGTGAGGTCCCGATCATCATGCTCACCGCGCGCGGCGACGACTTCGACATCGTCGTCGGCCTGGAGGCCGGCGCCGACGACTACATCGTCAAACCCGCCCGCACCGAGGTCATCGAGGCCCGCGTCAGGGCCGTGCTGCGCCGGCTGGCCGATCCGGCCGGCATGCGCCCCGAGGTCGAGCACCACGGCGAACTGGCCGTCGACCGCTCCGGACTGACCGTCGCCAAGAACGGCCACCGGGTCGCGCTGGCGCCCAGCGAGATCAAGCTCCTCCTGCACCTGTCGGCCTCGCCCGAACAGGTCTTCTCCCGCCAGCAGCTCCTGGAGTACGTCTGGGAGCACAGCTACCATGCCGACGCCCGGCTCGTGGACGCCTGCGTGCGCCGCCTGCGCCACAAGATCGAGGACCCCGACGCCGCCCCCCGGTACATACAGACCGTGCGGGGCTTCGGCTACCGCTTCGGTCCGGTCCAGGGCGTGCGGCGGTGAGGAGGGCGGCCCCGCTCGGCCTGCGCACCCGGCTGATGGCGGCCTTCCTGCTGGTCGCGGCGATCAGCGCGGTGGGCACGGCCGCCCTCACCTACCAGAGGGCGCGCACCGCGGTCCTGACGCAGAGCCAGGACACGGCGGTCAGCACCCTGCGCGACCAGATCGACTCCCGGAACCTCCGCATCCCCATGGACCAGGAGACCCTCCAGGCCGTCGTCGCCGAGCTGGCCAAACGCGGCAAACCCCACCCGTGGCTGGTCTCCGGCGAGTACGGCGACCTGCGCGCCTCCTCCAACGCCACCCCCACGCTCTCCGCCCTGGTGACCGAGGAGCTCCGCCGGCAGGTCTCCGTCAACCCGCACGGCGCCTTCCAGCGCGTGGAGGACGCGAGCGGCGCGCCGTACCTCACCGTCGCCATGCCCGCCGTCTTCACCCACAAGGGGCTGCGCGAGCCCACCGGCCTCGTCTTCTACGCCGTGATGCCGCTCAGCAGCGAGCGGGAGACGGTCGACGCCATGGTCGACGCCGCGAAACAGGGCGCCGTGCCCGGCCTCGCCATCGCCGTCATCCCCGCGCTGCTCGCCGCGCGCGGCGTGCTCCGACCGGTGCGCGACATGCGCCGCGCCGCCGAACGACTCGGCCGGGGCCGCCTCGACACCCGGATCGAGGTCCGGGGCGCCGACGAGCTCGCCGGGCTGGCCCGCACCTTCAACGAGACCGCCCGCGCCCTGGAGCAGTCGGTGAGCGAGCTCCGGGACGCCGAGGTCCGGGCGCGCCGCTTCGCCGCCGACGTCTCGCACGAACTGCGCACGCCGCTCGCCGGGATGCTCGCCGTCACCGAGGTGCTCGACGAGGACGCCGAGCACCTCGACGCCGACACCGCCAAGGCGCTGCGGCTGATCAGCGCGGAGACCGGCAAGCTCGCCGTCCTCGTCGAGGACCTGATGGAGATCTCCCGCTTCGACGCCCGCGCCGCCGAGCTGAACCTCGACGACGTGGACATCGCCGTCGCCGTCACCAAGACCCTCGAACGCCGCCGCTGGGACGACGGGCGGGTCACCACCGAGCTGCCGGAGGGGGTCCGGGCCCGGCTCGACCCGCGCCGCATCGACGTGGTGCTGGCCAACCTCGTGGGCAACGCCCTCACGCACGGCGGCGCCCCCGTCCGCGTCACCGTCGCCACCCGGCCCGGGCCCGAGGGCGCGCGGCTGCTGATCGAGGTCGCCGACAGCGGGCCCGGCATCGCCCCCGAGGTGCTGCCGCAGATCTTCGACCGGTTCTTCAAGGCCGACGCGGCCCGTGCCCGCTCCGCCGGCAGCGGGCTCGGGCTCGCCATCGCCCAGGAGAACGTCCGCCTGCACGGAGGCACCGTCCACGCCGCCAACGGACCGGGTCGGGGCGCCGTGTTCACCCTCGACCTGCCCCTGGAGGCCCACGCGTGAACCGGCTCCGGAACGCCACGGCCACCGCCCTGCTCGGAGCGACGCTGCTCCTGCCGACCGGCTGCGGCATCAAGCCCACGGGGGTGATCGAGAGCGGCGCCCCGGCCACCGTCGTGATCAACTCGCCCGACCGTGCGGGCGTCGTCTACTTCGTCACGCCCGACGACAGGCTCGTCCCGTCGCCGCAGGTCGACTCCCCGCCGTCGTCGGCCGTCGGCACCGTGCTGCGGCTGCTCGACGGTCCCGGCCCGCAGGAGCGCGCCGCCGGGCTGGGCACCCGGCTGCCGGGACTGGAGGGCAGGCCCGACCGGACGGTCGCGGTCTCGATCGAGCCCCGCGGCACCGTGGAGGTGACTCTCCCGTTCCCGGTCGGCGACCTCCCGGAGCTCGCCATGCGGCAACTGGCGTGCACGGTGGCGTCCGTCACCGGGAGCGGTACCCCCGCTGTCCGGGTGACGCTGCGCGGTGAGGACGCCGTCGTCGCCGGAGCGAGCTGCGAGATCGGTCGCTGAGCACGGCGGACGCCCCCTTGCGGGCCGCGGCCGCCGCCGCCACCGTGAACCGCATGGACCCCGACGTTCCCGACGCCCCCGACGCCGGCCCCAAGAAGCCCGACGTCCCCGACGCCGGCACCATAAAACCCGACGTCCCCGACGTCCCCGACGTCTTCGATCCCCGGATCCACGCCGAGGGGGTCCCGCACGACCGCTACCGCATCCTGCGCGACCACCACCCGGTGGCCTGGCAGCCGGAGCCGGAGGTCCTGGGCTGGCCCGCCGGTCCCGGCTTCCTGGCCGTCACCCGCCACGCCGACGTGGTCCGGGTCCTGCGCGACCACCGGACGTACTCCTCCTGGCTGGGCGCCACCCAGATCCGCGACCCCGATTCCGCCGACCTGCCGTTCCTGCGCCGCACCATGCTGAACCAGGACCCCGGCGAGCAGGCGGGCGGCCACGGCCGGCTGCGCCGCCTCGTCTCGCGCGCCTTCACCCCGGCGCGCGTGGACGCCTTCGCCTGCCGGGTCCGCGAGCGGGCCCGTACGCTGCTGCGCGCGGCACGCGACGGCGCGGAGGACGGCAGCGCGGACCTGGTCGCCACCGTCACCGACGAGTACGCGCTGCTGAACCTCACCGACCTGCTGGGCGTCCCGGCCGCCGACCGCGGCCTGCTGCTCGACTGGACCGTACGGATCATCGGCTACCAGGACCCCCAGGACGCGCCCGCGCCCCGGCTCGGCCCGGACGGCAAGCCGCTCGACCCGCGCTCCCCGGCGCTGCTCGGCGAGATGTTCACGTACGCCCGCGAACTGGCCCGTCACAAGCGCCGCCACCCCGGCGACGACGTGATGACGAGCCTGGCCCTGGCCGGACTCGACCCGGCCGAACTGGAGATGTTCTTCTTCCTGCTGACCGTCGCGGGCAACGACACCGTGCGCAGCGCGGCCCCCGGCGGCCTGCTCGCCCTGGCCGGCGACCGCGACGCCTACCGGCAGGTCGCCGACGGCCGGGCCCCCGTGGACCGGGCCGTGGACGAACTCCTGCGCGTCCACCCGCCGGTGCTCAGCTTCCGCCGGACCGCGGCGGTGGACACGGAACTGGCCGGCCGCCCGATCCGGGCCGGCGACAAGGTGGTGGTCTTCCACGCCTCCGCCAACCACGACGAGCGGGTCTTCGCGGACCCCTACCGCCTGGACCCGGCCCGCTCGCCCAACCCGCACGTCTCCTTCGGGGACGGCCCGCACGTCTGCCTGGGCGCCCACTTCGCCCGGCTCCAGCTGCGGATCCTCCACGAGGAGTGGCGCGCCGAGATGCCCGCTCCCGAACTCGCCGGGACACCCCGCCGGCTGGTCTCCAACTTCATCAACGGGATCACACGGCTGCCGCTGCGGGTGTCCGGGCCGGCCCGGTGACGTCCGCCACCAGCTCGGTCACGTCGGGCCCGTAGGCCTGGGAGTTGACGACCTTCAGCACCAGGCAGAACGCCCCGCCGCCGTAGACGCGTGCGAGGCGCTCGTGGTGCTTCGCCAGGTAGCGGGCGGCCGCCTGGTTGCTGGTGGCGGTCTGCCCCGACAGCAGGAACACCGGGCGGGACCCCCGCCCGGCCGTCAGCCGGGCCAGCACGACGTGCTCGACCACGCCCTTCTCCCAGCGGTACGTCTCCCCGGCGACGTGGATGGCGCCCCGGTCGGGGCCGGCCTGGGTGGACACGTCGACCTGCACGCCCGGGAGCATGGACGCCAGGTGCGCCGTCGTCCGGGTGTTGGAGACGGGGCCGCCGACACAGAACTCGGCCCGCTCCCCGAACCCCTGGCGGGCGGTGTCGTGGGTGACGATCTGGACGTTCGCCCCGCAGTCCTTGATCAGCGCGGAGATCTCCAGCAGCGCGAAGGCGTCGTGGCGGTGCAGCGACGAATCGGTGCCGCCCATCTGGCGGTTGGCCACGAACAGGCAGTCCGAACCGGTCGGCAGTCCGAAGAACGCCTGCTTGCGGCGCAGGGCGCGGCGCCACAGGTAGGTCCGGGAGAACCAGCCGAACCCCCCGCTGACCGCGGTGGCTATCACCCCGAGCACGATGTTGCGCACGTCGTCGTCCATGCGGCGGATGGTAGCCCGGAGCACGCCTTCCTGACGTGGGGGGTGCGGTGAAGTTAGAGTGCCGACCCCAGGCCTGGACACGTCCTGACAGGCCGTCGACTGGAGGTACGGATGCCCCGCTCCGCCGCTCGTCAGCTGGCCCTCGTCGCGCTCGCCGCAGCGCTGGTGTCCACCGGGGCGGCCGCCCCGCCGTCGGCCGCCCGGGGCGGATTCCCGGCCAAGGTCCCGGTCGCCGCCGGCCACGGCGGGGCCGTCGCGAGCGTCGACGCCGACGCCTCGGCCGTCGGCATCGCCGTGCTGCGCTCCGGCGGGAACGCCGTGGACGCGGCGGTCGCCACCGCGGCCGCCCTCGGCGTCACCGAGCCCTACTCGGCGGGCATCGGCGGCGGGGGCTACTTCGTCTACTACGACGCGGGGTCCCGCCGGGTCCACACCATCGACGGCCGCGAGACGGCGCCGGCCAGCGCCACCGCCGCGCTGTTCCTGGAGAACGGCACCCCGATCCCCTTCGCCGAGGGCCAGACCAGCGGCCTCGGGGTCGGCGTCCCCGGCACCCCCGCCACCTGGAAGAGCGCCCTGGACAGCTGGGGCAGCCGCCCGCTCAACCAACTCCTGCGCCCCGCGGAGAAGCTGGCCCGCGAGGGGTTCACCGTGGACCCCACGTTCCGCGCCCAGACCGAGCTCAACCAGGACCGGTTCAAGGACTTCCCGGCCACCGCGAAGCTGTTCCTGCCGGGCGGCGCGCTCCCGGTGGTCGGCTCCACCTTCAAGAACCCCGACCTGGCCGCCACGTACGCCGAACTCGCCCGCAAGGGCACGGGCGCGCTCTACCGGGGACCGATCGCCGAGGACATCGTCCGGACCGTGCGCAAGCCCCCGGTGGACCCGGCCGCCACGCGCAACGTCCGCCCCGGCGACCTGACGGCCAGGGACCTGCGGACGTACGAGACCAAGCGGCAGGCTCCCACCCGGGTGGGCTACCGCGGCCTGGACGTCTACAGCATGGCGCCCTCCTCCTCGGGCGGCACCACCGTCGGCGAGGCGCTGAACATCCTGGAGCGCACCGACCTCTCGAAGCTCTCCGAGTCCCAGTACCTGCACCGCTTCATCGAGGCCTCGCGGATCTCCTTCGCCGACCGGGGCCGCTGGGTCGGCGATCCGGCCGCCGAGGACGTGCCCACGAAGGAGCTGCTCTCGCAGCGGTTCGCGGACTCGCGGGGCTGCCTGATCGCCCCCGACCGGACGCTGACCAGCCCGCTGGCCCCCGGCGACCCGCGCCGTCCGGTGGGCTGCGGAGGCACCGGACAGCCCGCCCCGACCACCTACGAGGGGGAGAACACCACCCACCTGACGGTCGCCGACCGCTGGGGCAACGTGGTCTCCTACACCCTCACCATCGAGTCCACCGGCGGCAGCGCCATCACCGTGCCGGGCCGCGGCTTCCTGCTGAACAACGAACTGACCGACTTCTCCTTCGCCCCGGCCGCGCCGGGGGTCCCGGATCCGAACCTGCCCGGCCCCGGCAAGCGGCCGCGTTCGTCGATGTCCCCGACCATCGTGCTGGAGGACGGGCGCCCGGTGCTCGCGGTGGGCTCCCCGGGCGGCGCCACCATCATCACGACCGTGCTCCAGACCCTGGTCGGCCACCTCGACCGGGGGCTGCCCCTGGTCGAGGCGATCGCCGCGCCGCGGGCCAGCCAGCGCAACCAGACCACGACCGAGCTGGAGCCGGGGCTGTGGAACAGCCCGGTCCGCGCGGAGCTGGAGGCGATCGGCCACGGTTTCCGGCAGAACCCGGAGATCGGGGCCGCCACCGCGGTCCAGCGGCTGCCGGACGGCCGCTGGCTGGCGGCGGCGGAGAAGAGCCGGCGGGGCGGGGGCTCCGCCATGGTGGTGCGACCGCACGGGACGCCGTGACGCGGGCGCCCTCGCCCTCCGGGCCCTCGCCCTCCGGGCCCTCGCCCTCCGGGCCCCCGCCCTCCGGGTCCCTCGGGACCGGGTCCTGACCTCCTCCGATCCCTCGTCCGCCGGGCCCCTGGAGGCCGGGCCCGGCGGCCCGCCGCTACAGGGCCGTGAGGATTCTCGGACCGCCGGCGGTGATCGCGACCGTGTGCTCCGCGTGCGCGGCGCGGCTGCCGTCGACGGTCCGCAGGGTCCAGCCGTCGCCGTCGCAGGTGTAGTCGTCCGTACCGCCCGCGATCAGCATCGGCTCGATGGCGATCACCATCCCGGCGCGCAGCCGCATGCCGCGTCCGGGCGGGCCCTCGTTGGGCACGCCCGGGTCCTCGTGCATGCCGCGGCCCACCCCGTGGCCGCCGAAGCCGTCGGGGATGCCGTAGCCGGCGGCGCGGCAGACGCTGCCGACGGCGTGGGCGATGTCCCCGATCCGGTTGCCGGGGACGGCGGCGGCGATGCCCGCGGCGAGGGCCTCCTCGGCCGTCGCGATCAGCCGCAGGTCGGCTGGGCGGGCCCGGCCGACGGTGAAGCTGACCGCCGCGTCCCCGACCCAGCCGCCCAGCTCCGCCCCGCAGTCGATGCTGACCAGGTCTCCGTCGCGGAGCCGGTGGCCGTCGGGGATGCCGTGCACGATCGCGTCGTTGACCGAGGTGCAGATCACCCCCGGGAAGGGCACCGGTGCGAAGTGCGGCCGGTAGCCCAGGAAGGGCGAGTCGGCCCCCGCCTCGCGCAGCACCCCGCGGGCCACCCGGTCCAGTTCCAGCAGGGAGACCCCGACGCGCGCGGCGTCCCGTACGGCTGCCAGGGCGTGGGCCACGACGCGGCCGGCGGCGCGCATCTCGTCGATCGACTGTTCCGTCTTCAGTTCCACCATGCCAATAACTATACCGGTATAACTGTAACGGGATGATTATTGGAGGCTGGGGTAGGATGCGGACATGGTCCGTACCCCCCTCACCCCCGAAGAGCGCGAGCGCGGCGAGCGCCTGGGCGCCCTGCTGCGCGAGGCGCGCGGCCCGCGCAGCATGGTCGAGATCGCGGCGGGCGCCGGCCTCTCGGCCGAGACCCTGCGCAAGATCGAGACGGGCCGGGCCCCGACCCCCGCCTTCTTCACCGTGGCCGCCCTCGCCGAGGTGCTCGGCCTCTCCCTCGACGACGTACTGCGCCGCTGCGCCCTCGTCCCCGCGGCCGCGCCCTAGCCGGTCTCCGTCGGATCTTGTCCGGCCGGCCGCCGTGCGGCGGGCCGGGGCCCTAAGGTCGCCGTATGAATCTCGATGAGCTCGGCCGGGCCAGATACATCAGCCTCACCACCTTCCGCAAGGACGGCACGCCCGTGTCCACCCCGGTGTGGGCGGTGGCCGACGGCGGCGAGCTGTGCGTGTGGACGCGCACCGACACGTGGAAGGTCAAGCGGATTCGCAACAACGGGCGCGTCACCGTGGCCCCTTGCGACGTGCGCGGACGCCTTGTGGAGGGAGCGGTCGTGCGGGAGGGCGAGGCCCGGCTGCTGGACGACGCGGGGATGCGGCGCGTGCGGAAGCTGATGTCGCGCAAGTACACGTGGCAGTTCTGGGCCGTTGACGTGCCCGCCACGATCTGGCGGCGGGGGAAGCGGCCGCACACCGGGATCGCCGTCAGGCTTTGAGGTGCCCGTAGCCCGCCCGTAACACGGGTGCGGTCCAATGCGGTCATGGAGACCGCGACCGCATTGGCGATCGGACAACTCGCCGATTATGTACGCCACTTGACGCAGAGGCTGGATTCGGGGGTGGGCTGGTACGGGGAGTTCCTGCGTCGCGATCCGGAAGGTCTGCGGGCCTGCGTGGACGGAGCCGCGATCCCGCCGTGGGACGTGGTGGAGTCGCTGCTGCGCGACCTGGCGGAGGTCAGGGGTGCGGAGGTGGCGGCGCGGGAGACCGTATACGCGGGCCGGCTGCGCGCGGCGGCCGTCGCGGCCCGGGACCGGCTGCCGGGAGGGGCCGAGGAGCTGCGGACCCAGCTCGCGGCGTCGGCGGAGCAGCGGGCCGACGCCGAGGCCGCGCTGCGGGACCTGACCGCCCGGCTCGGCGGCGCCGCCGACCCGGCGCGGGTCTCTGCGCTGGCGGGGGAGTTCGCATGGGCCCGGGACGACGCCGCCCGTGCGGCCTCCCGGTACGAGGACCTGCGGTCCCGTCTCGCGGCCCTGCCCCCGGCGACCCCCGCGCCGTACGCGGGGCGGTCGGCCGGGGTGCCGGGGCCGCGGCGGGCCGCGGTGCCGGGGTGGGCTGCCGGTGCCGGTGCCGGTGCCGGTAGCGGTAGCGGAGTGGCGGGTCCCGGCCCGGAGCCGGTGCCGGGCGCGGGCGGGGCGGGCGCCGCCGGATGGTTAGCCGAACCATCGGCGGGCGCGCCGGGCGCGCCGGGCGCGGCGGGCGCGGCGGGAGTGGCTGGTACGGCGTATGCGGCCGATACGGCGGATGCAACTGGTCCGGCGGGTGCGGCTGGTGCCGGGGGAGTGGCCGGTAGCGCGTATGTGGCTGGCACGGCGGGTGTGGCTGGTACAGCCGGTCCGGCTGGTGCGGCCGGCGCCGCGGACGCGACCGGTCCGGCGGGTGCGGCCGGTACGGCGGACGGGGCCGGTGCGGCCGACGACGCCCCTGCGGGGGCCGGGTCGGCCGGGCGGGCCGAGGGGCGGTGGCTGCGCGGGGCGCGGCGGTCCGGAGGGGCCCGGTACGCGGGCTCGGCGGCTCCCACGGCCCCGGCGTTCACCCCTCCGCCGGGCCACCCCCCGGACGAGGCGGCTCCGGTCGGCCCCGGCCCGTACGCCGGCCCGGAGCCGGGTCTGCCCCTACCCCGCGGAGCCCGCTTCGGCCGCCCCGCGACCGCGGCCCGAATCCCACGGGCCCCCGACCCGGCCGTACCGGAGTACGGGCCCCCGAAAGCCCCCACCCCGAGCCTAGGCCAAGGCCCCCGCCACGACCTCGGCTGCGAACCCGGCTCCGGCCACGACCTCGGCTCCGGCTCAGGTCCCGACTCCGCCTCCGGCCCAGGCCACGGCCCAGGCCACGGCCAAGGCCCCGGCCGCGAACCCGGCCCCGGCCACGGCCTCTACCCCGGCCCCGGCCACGATCACCGCACCGGCCAAGGCCCCGGCCACGACCTCGGCTACGAACCCGGCTCCGGCCAGGGCCAAGGCCCCGGCCACCACACCGGCCAAGGTGCCGGCCCCGGCCCCGGCTTCGGTCACCACATCGGCCAAGGTGCCGGCCCCGGCCCCGGCGGGGTGCGGTCCACGGCGGCCGTTGTCGGGGAGTTGCTCGCGCTGCGCGGCCAGGGGCGGAGCGGGGAGGCGCACGCGCTGTTGTGCGAGGCCGCCGCCTGGCCCGCCGGGCGGCTGCCCGGGCTGGCCGCCGAACTGGGCCGCGCCGGACTCGCGGCCGACTGGGCCACCCTGCTGTGGGAGGCGGCCGCCTCGCTCCCGCCCGAGGGGCTCGCCGCGGCCGCGGCCGCCCTCGGCGACGCCGGGCGCGACGCCGACCGCGACCGCCTGCTGCGCCAGGGCGTGGCCCGGCCCGCCGCCGAGATCGCCGACGCGGCCCTCGCGCTCGACGCGGCCGGCCGGGGCCGGGAGGCCGAGGCCCTGCTCGACGCCTTCGTGCGGGTCCGCACCGCCGAGGAGGCCGCCGCCCTCGCGCGGCGCGCCCCGCAGTGGTTCGCCCCGCGGCTGCTCCGGGCCGCCGAGTCACTGCCCGGGACCCGCCGACGGGACCTGGCGCACGCGCTGCGCGTGGCCGGCATCGCCCCGGCGTAGCCGCCGCACGCGGCGCAAGGGGCGCATATCGGCCGCCCGATGACTGGAAACGACCGCTGTCCGACGTATCTTGATCGACTACTCCAACCGCGCACGGCGGTCTTGCCCCGCGCTGTGACGCGGCCTACGTTCTACTCCCTACGTACTCCGTCTACGTGCGTAGAGCCGTGGAAGTCGCGGTTCCCCGTCGCGAGGAGCAGCTCATGGCCCAAGTCGTCCGCGCCGCGCTGGTCCAGGCCACCTGGACCGGAGACACCGAGTCGATGATCGCCAAACACGAGGCGCACGCCCGCAGGGCCGCCGCCGAGGGTGCGAAGATCATCGGCTTCCAAGAGGTCTTCAACGCCCCCTACTTCTGCCAGGTCCAGGAACCGGAGCACTACCGCTGGGCCGAGGCCGTCCCCGACGGCCCCACCGTCCAGCGCATGCAGGCGCTCGCCCGTGAGACCGGCATGGTGATCGTGGTCCCGGTCTTCGAACGGGAGTCCGAGGGCTTCTACTACAACACCGCCGCCGTCATCGACGCCGACGGCAGCTACCTCGGCAAGTACCGCAAGCACCACATCCCCCAGGTCAAGGGGTTCTGGGAGAAGTACTACTTCAGGCCGGGAAACCTCGGCTGGCCCGTCTTCGACACCGCTGTCGGCCGCGTCGGCGTCTACATCTGCTACGACCGCCACTTCCCCGAGGGATGGCGCGCCCTGGGCCTGGCCGGCGCCCAGCTCGTCTTCAACCCGTCCGCCACCTCGCGCGGCCTGTCCGCGTACCTGTGGCAACTGGAACAGCCCGCCTCCGCGGTCGCCAACGAGTACTTCGTCGCCGCCATCAACCGGGTCGGCCGGGAGGAGTACGGCGACAACGACTTCTACGGCACCAGCTACTTCGTCGACCCGCGCGGCCAGTTCGTCGGAGAGCCCGCCAGCGACAAGGAGGAGGAACTCCTCGTCCGCGACCTGGACTTCGGGGTCATCGACGAAGTCCGCAACCAGTGGGCGTTCTACCGCGACCGCCGCCCCGACGCCTACGGAGGGCTCGTACAGCCGTGACCAACCCGATCCCCCTGCACAGCCGCCACCGCACCGTCCTGCCCGACTGGCTCGCGCTCTACTACGACCGCCCCATCGAGCTCACGCACGGCGAGGGCCGCCACGTCTGGGACGCGGACGGCAACCGCTACCTCGACTTCTTCGGCGGCATCCTCACCACGATGACCGCCCACGCCCTGCCCGAGGTCACCAAGGCCGTCGCCGAGCAGGCCGGCCGGATCATCCACTCCTCCACCCTCTACCTCAACCGCCCGATGGTGGAGCTCGCCGAGCGCGTCACCGCGCTGTCCGGCATCCCCGACGCCCGGGTCTTCTTCACCACCTCGGGCACCGAGGCCAACGACACCGCCCTGCTGCTCGCCACGACGTACCGCCGCTCCAACCAGATCCTGGCCATGCGCAACAGCTACCACGGCCGCTCCTTCTCCACCGTCTCGGTCACCGGCAACCGGGGCTGGTCCCCGACCAGCCTCTCGCCCCTCCAGACGTACTACGTCCACGGCGCGGTCCGCACCCGCGGCCCCTTCGCGGAGCTCTCCGACGCCGCGTTCACCGCCGCCGCCGTGGCCGATCTGGAGGACGTGCTCGGCCAGACGCGCGGGGGAGCGGCCGCGCTCATCGCCGAGCCGATCCAGGGGGTCGGCGGCTTCACCTCCCCGCCCGACGGCCTGTACGGGGCCTTCCGCGAGGTCCTCGACCGGCACGGCATCCTGTGGATCAGCGACGAGGTGCAGACCGGCTGGGGACGCACCGGAGACCACTTCTGGGGCTGGCAGGCCCACGCACAGAACGGCCCGCCGGACATCGTCACCTTCGCCAAGGGCATCGGCAACGGCATGTCCATCGGCGGGGTCGTGGCCCGTGCCGAGATCATGAACTGCCTGGACTCGAACTCCATCTCCACCTTCGGCGGCTCCCCGGTCACCATGGCCGCCGGCCTCGCCAACCTCGCCTACCTCCAGGAGCACGACCTCCAGGGCAACGCCCGCCGCGTCGGCGGCCTGCTCCTGGAGCGGCTGCGCGCCATCGCCGCCGCCTCGCCCGCGGTGCGCGAGGTCCGCGGCCGGGGCCTGATGGCCGGCCTGGAGCTGACGAAGCCCGGTACCGACCGGGCCGATCCGGAAGCGGCCGCGGCCGTCCTGGAAGCCGCCCGCGAAGGCGGCCTGCTGCTCGGCAAGGGCGGCGGGCACAACACCAGTGTGCTGCGCGTCGCGCCGCCGCTCTCCCTCACCGTCGCCGAGGCGGAAGAGGGCGCAGACATCCTCGAACAGGCCTTGCGCAGCGTCCAGTAGGGGGACCTCCATGAGCATCCGCACCCTGATCCGCGGCGGCCTGGTGATCACCGCCGCCGACGAGCTGCACGCAGACGTCCTCATCGAGGACGGCCGGGTGGCGGCCCTGGCGGCCAACGGCTCGGCCGCAGCCGGGGCCTGGACCGCCGACCGCACGATCGACGCGTCCGGGAAGTACGTCATCCCCGGCGGGGTCGACGCGCACACCCACATGGAGCTGCCCTTCGGCGGGACCGCGGCCTCGGACACCTTCGAGACCGGGACCAGGGCGGCCGCCTGGGGAGGCACCACCACCATCGTCGACTTCGCCGTCCAGACCCCGGGCCGCGCGCTGCGCGAGGGCCTCGACACCTGGTACGCGAAGGCCGACGGCAACTGCGCCGTCGACTACGCCTTCCACATGATCCTCTCGGACGTCAACGAGGGCACCCTGAAGGAGATGGACCACCTCGTCGGCGAGGGCATCACCTCCTTCAAGCTGTTCATGGCCTACCCCGGGGTCTTCTACAGCGACGACGGGCAGATCCTGCGGGCCATGCAGCGCGGCGCGTCCAACGGCGGGCTGATCATGATGCACGCCGAGAACGGCATCGCCATCGACGTCCTCGTCGAACAGGCCCTGGCCCGCGGCGAGACCGACCCGCGCCACCACGGCGAGGTCCGCAGGGTGCTCCTGGAGGCCGAGGCCACCCACCGCGCCATCCAGCTCGCCCGGGTCGCGGGCTCACCCCTGTACGTCGTCCACGTCTCGGCGGAGGAGGCCGTCGCCGAGCTCGCCGCCGCCCGGGACAAGGGGCTGCCGGTCTTCGGGGAGACCTGTCCGCAGTACCTGTTCCTGTCCACCGACAACCTCGAGGAGCCCGACTTCCAGGGCGCCAAGTACGTCTGCTCCACGCCGCTGCGTCCCCGCGAGCACCAGGCGGCGCTGTGGCGGGGCCTGCGGACCAACGACCTCCAGGTGGTCTCCACCGACCACTGCCCCTTCTGCTTCCGGGGCCAGAAGGAGCTGGGCCGGGGCGACTTCTCGAAGATCCCCAACGGGCTGCCGGGCGTGGAGAACCGCATGGACCTCCTCCACCAGGCCGTCCTCGACGGACACATCAGCCGCCGACGCTGGATCGAGATCGCGTGCGCGACCCCGGCCCGGATGTTCGGCCTCTACCCGAAGAAGGGCACCATCGCGCCGGGGGCCGACGCCGACATCGTCCTCTACGATCCGCACGCCGAGCAGGTCATCTCCGCCGAGACCCACCACATGAACGTGGACTACTCGGCGTACGAGGGCAAGCGGATCACCGGGCGCGTCGACACCGTGCTCTCGCGCGGCGAACTCGTCATCGACCAGCGCGAGTACACGGGCCGGGCCGGCCACGGGGCCTTCGTCCACCGCTCCACCTGCCAGTACCTGTAAGGAGAGTCCCCGCATGGACTTCGGCCTCGTCCTCCAGACGGACCCACCGGCCTCCCAGGTCATCAGCCTCATGAAGCGGGCCGAGCGCAACGGCTTCCGCTACGGCTGGACCTTCGACTCGGCGGTGCTCTGGCAGGAACCGTTCGTCATCTACAGCCAGATCCTGGCCAACACGCAGAAACTGCACATCGGCCCGATGGTCACCAACCCGGGCACCCGCACCTGGGAGGTCACCGCCTCCACCTTCGCCACCCTCAACGACATGTACGGCAACCGCACCGTCTGCGGGATCGGCCGCGGCGACTCCGCGATGCGGGTCGCCGGCCGGGCGCCCAACACCCTGGCCCGGCTCGGCGAGGCCATCGACGTCATCCGCGACCTCGCCGAGGGCCGCGAGACCGAGGTCGACGGCAAGGCCATCCGGATTCCCTGGATCAAGGACGGAAAGCTGCCGGTCTGGATGGCGGCGTACGGGCCGAAGGCTCTGGCCCTGGCCGGACAGAAGGCGGACGGTTTCATCCTCCAGCTCGCGGACCCCTACCTCACCGAGTGGATGATCAAGGCCGTCCGCCAGGCCGCTGTGGAGGCCGGCCGCGATCCCGCCTCGATCACCATCTGCGTGGCGGCCCCGGCGTACGTGGGCGCGGACCTCGCGCACGCCCGCGACCAGTGCCGCTGGTTCGGCGGGATGGTCGGCAACCACGTCGCCGACCTGGTCTCCCGCTACGGCGAGCACTCCTCGATGGTCCCGGACGAGCTGACCGAGTACGTCAAGTCCCGCCAGGGCTACGACTACAGCCACCACGGCCGCGCCGGGAACCCGTCGGCCGACTTCGTCCCGGACGAGATCATCGACCGCTTCTGCCTGCTCGGCCCGGCCGAGGCCCACATCGAGAAGCTCCGGGCCCTGCGCGACCTCGGCGTCGACCAGTTCGCCGTCTACGACATGCACGACGCCCGGGAAGCGACCATCGACGCGTACGGCGGGCACGTGATTCCGGCGCTGCGCGACTGACCCTCGGGCCTGCTCCCGCACGCAGCACAGGTAGCCGCCTCCCAGTTCGGGCACCTCAGGGCGGGAGGCGGCTTCTCGGGCGGTACCCCGGCGACACGTCCGCCCGCGCGGGGCGCCGGCCCGGCGCGTACGTCCCGCCCCCGTACGTCGTCAGCCTTCGAGGTGGCGGGTGTCTCCGAGGCGCACGAGCCGGCGATTGTGGAAGAAGTCGTCCTCGCGGAGACGGGTGATGCTGCCCGATGCGACCCGGAAGTCGACGTGACCCAGGGAATCGATCGGCATGCCGATCCAGACGGCCACCACGAAGGTCAGCGCGAAGCCGTGCGTCCCCCGATGACCTGGTGCTCGTACGGGTGCCGCAGGATCGCGTCGCGGAGGGGAAGTCCGGCGGGGGTGAGGGCGGCGGCCATGCCCCACGGGCGTCTGCCACTGCGCCGTTGGGGTGGTCTCCCCGGTCCGGGACCGTCCGGGAGCGCGCCGACTCCCGAGTAGCCCCCGGCCCTGCACCACCCTGGTCGGGCCATCAGCCATGCGAAAGGTGAACATGCGTACTCGCAGCACTGTCCTCGCCCTCTCGGCCGTCCTCGCCGCGGTCTGCGCGACCCCCGCGCTCGCCTCGGCCTCCGACATCGACACCCCGGGGCAGACCCTGCCGGCCGTGGACCACAGGGGCCTGACCGCGATCGGGCTGACCTCCGACCAGCGTCTGGTGGAGTTCGACGTCGACCAGCCGTCCAAGACCTGGGGGATCGGCAGGGTGTCGGGCCTGCGGGGCGACACCAGGCTCGTCGGCATCGACTTCCGCGTGCAGAACGAAAGGCTCTACGGGGTCGGCGACCGCGGCGGCATCTACACCCTCAACACGATCAACGCCCGCGCCACGAAGGTCTCCCAGCTCACCGTCGCCCTCTCGGGCACGCAGTTCGGCGTCGACTTCAATCCCGCCGCCAACCGGCTGCGCGTCATCTCCGACACCGGCCAGAACCTGCGCCACAACATCGACGACGCCGCAGCCCCCCTGGGCACCACCGTCGACGGGACGCTGACCAACCCCACCACCCCGCCGTCGACCGCCCGGGGCGTCACCGGCGCCGCCTACACCAACAACGACCTGAACGCCGCGACCGCGACGACTCTGTTCGACCTCGACACGCTGGCCGACCGGATCTCCCTGCAGTCCCCGGCCAACGCCGGCACCCTCGCGCCCACCGGAAACCTCGGCGTGAACGCCGCAGTAAACGCCGGGTTCGACATCTACTACAACGCCAGGTCCGGCACGAACAAGGGCTTCGCCACCCTCAGCACGGGCGGTTCCTACCGCCTGTACGAGATCAACATCCTCAACGGAAGGGCCACCGGCCTGGGTACGTTCCCGAGCCGGCAGCAGGTCACCGACATCGCCCTGCCCCTGAACCAGGGGCGGTAGCCGCAGCGGGCATCCGGCGCGGCCGCCAGGGGGCGCCCGCGCCGGGGGTCCGCAGCACCAGAACGGTGCCGCGGGGCCTGGGCGGCACATGCCAGGGGCAATAAACATGTTCCGTGCATGGTCCATCAGATGTGGTGAACCTCGCAGGTCAAACCTGTGAGACGCCCGGATCACCCCCCATGATGGCGTGGTCTCCCACCCCCCTCCCCAAGGAGTACGGCCATGTCCTCGACGACCGAGCCCAACGTCGGTTCGTTCACCCTCGGCGGTTCACTGACCGCCGAACCGATCGGGCCGATCCAGGTACCGGAGCACGACGAGTGGACCCTCCCGAACGGCTTCGCCTGGGTCTTCCCCGGCGAGGGCAACCACAGCGGCCTCGTCCGGCCCGTGATCATGGCCGACGGCTTCAACCTCGGTCGGAGCAGGCTCGACGCCCTCTACCAAGGACTGGAGAGCGGCTACCCGTTCATCTCCGAGCTCCGCCGGCGCGGCAGGGACGTGATCCTGCTCGGCTTCGAGGAGCGCAGCGCGTCGATCCTGGACAACGCGCAGGCGGCCGAAGCCGCCATCATGCGGGCCATCGCCGAGACGACCGGCGACGCCCGTCTGGTCGTCGGCGGCTTCAGCATGGGCGGCATCGTCACCCGCTACGCACTCGCCCACCTCGAGTCCCAGCGGACGGACCACCGGACCGGGCTGTACTTCTCCTACGACAGCCCGCACCGCGGCGCCTCCATCCCGATCGGCGTGCAGGCGTTCTCACACTTCATCCCCTTCCCGAACGACTTCGCGAAGCAGATGAACAGCCCGGCCGCCCGGCAGATGCTGTGGCAGCACTACGACAAGGAAACCGGCAAGGTCGGCATCGCCCCGGAGCGCACGGAGTTCCTCGCCGCCTTGGACCGGGTCGGCAACTGGCCGCAGATCCCGATGACGATCGGCGTGGCGAACGGTCGCGCCGACGGGATCGGCCTGCCGGACGTGAAGCCCGGCGAGGTCGCGCTGCGCATCGACCGGATCTACCCGGGCACCACCTTCTACACTCAGGCTCAGGGCGACGACGTGACCGCCGCCTACCTCAACCGCAGGTTCCCCAAGGCCGAGAAGACCATCACCACCAACGGCTTCCCCGAACTGGACGGCGCACCGGGCGGAACCCTGCACACCTACAAGATCCTCGCCGACACGATCAAGAAGCTCGGCGGCCAGGCCGACCTGCGCCACGAGGACGTGTGCTTCGTCCCCGCGGTCAGCGCCGTCGCCATCCGCGACATCGACAATCAGGACGACCTGTACGCGCGCATCGACCGGCTCGACCCGGAGGACAGCATGCTGCGCGAGTTCCGCTGCTCGTCCACCACCACCGCGCACACCGCCATCACCGAAGAGCTGTGCACCTGGATCATGGACCGCCTCACCGACTGACCCAGGGTCACGCGCTGCCAGATGCGGTCGGCGCGCGGGGCCGGCGCGGGGCTGCTGTTGGGCTTCCCGGTCGTGGGAGGCGTCTGCGTCGACCTTTCAGGCGGTGGGGACTGCCGCACCGTCTTCCGGCCCCGGCCCGGCTCACCACCAGGCGCCGGCGGACAGCGGGCCGACCCGCTGCCCGCCGGGAGCGCGTCCCTGACGAGGGGAAGCGCTGAACGGCGCGCGGCTCCCCGGTGGGGCGCCGTGTCACCGGGGGACGCCGTCGGTCCTGCGAACCGGCGGGACGGGGCGGGAGTCGTCGAACCGGGCGGTGAGCCGGTCGGTCACCGCGACGACTCCGTCCACCTGCCCGGCCAGCCGCAGAACGACGTGGACCTGGCTGCTCCTTGCCAGTTGGCCGTTCAGGGTGACGAGCCCGTCCACGACGTGCACGTCCACCGTGTCGGATCCGATCCCCAGGGTCTCCTCGAGCACGTCCTCGACCAGACAGCGGCGTATCTCGTGGTCCGGGCGCAGGAACACGCGGAGCAGGTCCCGTCTGGTCGCGATGCCGACCAGGCGGTCCTCCTCGTCGACCACGGGGAGCCTCTCCACGCCGCGCCGGGTCATGAGGCGGGCGGCCTCCGTGACGGTCTGCTCGGCACGGACGGTCACGGCGGGAGATGACATGAGGTCCCGGGCGGTCAGGTCGCCGCGGGCGCGTAGATCGGTGTGCGAGACGACCCCGATGACGCGGTCGTCCTCGTCCACGACCGGCACCCCGTTGATGTCGTGTTCGACGAGCAGCGCGGCCACGTCCGCGGAAGGAGTCCGCCCGACGACCGCGACGACCTCGTCGGTCATCAGGAAGCCGACTTTGGCGTGCTTCATGGGTGGCCCTCCTGTCGGCGTCGGCCGGCGGGCGTACCGGGCGCAGCGCCCTCACCCGCCACCCTCCGCCGCGGCCGCCCGCGGCGCGAGGGCCGAACGGTCCTGTGCCGGGACCGACCGGTCCTCGGCGGCACGGTCCTGCCGGTGACCGGCCGATCGGGGCGAGGACTACGCTGAAGGCCGGGCGGGTGCGAAGAGCCCCTCGACGGCGCCGGAGGTGTCCATGGTCGGGGACGATCGCGATGCGGCGGCGAGCGGCACTCCGCAGCGGAGGCTGGACGCGCTCCAGGCCCAGGTCACGGACGCGCGCAGTACCCGCGACCGGCTGAACGGGCTGCTCGAGGCGGTCATGTCGGTGGGGCAGGAGCTGGACCTCTCCCAGGTGTTGCGCGCGATCGTGGAGGCCGCGGTCGTCCTCGTGGACGCGGAGTACGGTGCGCTGGGGGTGGTGGGGGACGACGAGCGACTCGCCGAGTTCATCCCGGTGGGCATCAGCGACCGGCTGCGGGCGCGGATCGGCGCCCTCCCCACCGGCCACGGCCTGCTGGGCGAGCTGATCAGGCACCCGCGGCCCCTGCGCCTGGGAGACCTCTCGGAGCACGGGGCCTCCTCCGGCTTTCCGGAGCACCACCCGCCGATGGGTTCCTTCCTCGGCGTGCCGATCCGGGTCCGGGACGAGGTGTTCGGCACCCTCTACCTCACGCAGAAGAGGGGCGGCTCGGACTTCGACGCGGAGGACGAAGGGGTCCTGTCGACCCTCGCGGTTGCGGCGGGAGTCGCCGTCGACAACGCCCGCCTGTACGAGGAGGTCCGGCTCCGCGAGCGCTGGCTGGCCGCCGGCTCCGACTTCACGAGCGCCCTTCTGTCGGGCTCCTCCGAGATCAAGGTGCTGGAGGGCATGCTGGAGCGGGCCCGGGACATCATCTCGGCCGAGATGTGCGTCTTCTACCAGGTGCGGCCCAGCGGAGACCTGTACGGTTCGCTGGCCCTAGGGGAGGGCGCCGAAGTGCACCGGGGGGTCGTCCTGCCGGGCGGTGAGGGCATCCTGGCCGGGCCGGCCGCGGCGCGGGACGGGCTGATCACCTTCGCGGACGTGTCAGGCGACGTCCGGGTCGCGGCGCAGTCGGACGTCTGGACGGGTTTCGGGCCCGCCGTGGCGGTGACGGTGGGCACCAGGGCGAAGCTGCGGGGGGTACTGATGCTGGCGCGGCGGACCGGGCGGCCGTCGTTCGCCGCGGCCGAGGTGGCGCCCCTGCCCGGCTTCGCCGGGCAGGCCGCCCTGGCGCTGGAACTGGCCGACCGGCGCCGGGACACCGAGCAGGTCAGACTGATTGCGGACCGCGACAGGATCGCCCGGGACCTGCACGACCTCGCGATCCAGCGGCTGTTCGCGACGGGGATGACCCTGCAGAGCGCCCAGCGCTTCGTGGAGCATCCCGAGGCGTCCGAGCGGTTGAGCCGGTCGATCGACGACCTGGACGAGACGATCAAGATCATCCGTTCGACCATCTTCGGACTCCGCGACCACGAGGCGGCGGGTCGGCCCCCGCGACTGCGGGTCCGCGCCGTGCGGGCCGTGGGCGAGGCGGCAGGGGTGCTCGGATTCGCCCCCGCGCTGCGCATGGAGGGGCTGATCGACACCGACGTGCCGGCCCCGGTCGCCGAGGACGTGGTCGCCGTCCTCGTCGAGGCCCTCACCAATGTCGCTCGGCACGCGCGAGCGGATCGGGCGGAGGTCGCCATCGTCGTGGCGGACGGGGCGCTCCGTGTGACGGTGAGTGACGACGGGATGGGTGTGAGGGAGGGCGGTCGTCGGAGCGGTCTGCGCAACCTCTCGGAGCGCGCCGAGGCTCGCGGGGGCGGACTGTCCCTCTCGCCGCGCCCGGACGGCGGCGGGACGCGCCTGGACTGGCGGGTCCCGCTCGGCCCTCCCGGGTGAGCGACGGTTCAGCGGCCCGACCCGTCGTGCTCGCGCACCTCGGCGGCGATGACCGCTGCCTGGACGCGGCGCTCGACCCCCAGCTTGGCGAGCAGCCGGGAGATGTGGTTCTTGACCGTCTTCTCGGAGAGGAAGAGCCGCTTGCCGATCTGCCGGTTGGTGAGGCCCTCGCCGACGAGCTCCAGCACGGAGCGCTCCCGTTCGGAGAGCACCGTCAGCCGCTGGTCCTCGGGCGGCTTCCCGGCGCCGGGGTCCCGGAGCGAGCGCATCAGGCGCGCCGTCGTCGCCGGGTCGAGCATGGACTGACCCGTCGCCACCGTCCGGATGGCGGCGACCAGGTCCGAGCCCTTGATCTGTTTCAGGACGTACCCGGCGGCGCCGGCCATGATCGCGTCGAGCAGCGCGTCCTCGTCGTCGAAGGACGTCAGCATGAGACAGGCGAGATCCGGCATGTGCGAGCGCAGCTCGCGGCAGACGGTGATGCCGTCGCCGTCGGGCAGCCGCACGTCGAGCACCGCGACGTCCGGCCGCAGGGCGGGCCCCCGGGCCATGGCCTGCGCGGCCGTCGCCGCCTCGCCCACCACCTCGATGTCGGGTTCGGCGTCCAGGAGGTCGCGCAGCCCGCGCCGGACGACCTCGTGGTCGTCGAGGAGGAACACCCGGGTGCGGACCGGGACGGCAGCCGGTGCATCGGACATCCACGCCACACCCTCGGGTCGGATACGTCTGGGCCGATTGTCTCAGATGTGGCTTCCGCTGCCGTGGGGCGCGTAGAGGTCGAGGAGCCGGACCTGGGCGGAGACGAGCCGGTGGGCGAGCACCTGACCCACCCACTGCCACATCTCGGAGGCGAGCTCGGGGTCGGCGTCCATCAGCATGCGCACGGCGTCGGCGTCGAACTCGTCGGTGCGAAGCGGAGTCCTCGCCTCGGCGCCGAAGTGCCAGGTGTAGGGGCGGAACAGCCAGGACCAGCCGACGAGCTCGCCGGGGCCGACCGTCTCCACCAGCGCGGCCTGCCTGCCGGGTACGTGCACGTCCATGCCGACGCTGCCCGACCTGATGACCCAGAAGTGGCCGGTGTGCCCGCCCTGGTTGAACAGCCGTGCGCCGGCGGGGAAGTTCGCCTCGTGGGCCAGGGCCAGCAGGCTGCCGCGGTGCTCCGGGGAGAAAGCGTGGTCGAAGCGGTCGGGGGAGGAGGTGAGCCGGTGGGGGGAGGAGGTGCTCATGGCGGTTCTCCGTTCGGGTCCACCCCCACCGTGCGCCTGCGCCGCCCGGCCCGGGAAGGGCCGTTCGGTCCCCTCCCCGACCCGGACGGCCCGCCGTCCCGCCCCGGGCGGCGTTCAGCAGGTCCAGGTCCAGTCGGCGACCTCGGGCAGGTCGGTTCCGTGGAGGCGGATCCAGTCGTGGTGGCGGATGCGCTGGTCGGACACGCTCTGGCGCAGGGCCGCCGCCCGGTCGGCGAGACCGGGGACGCGGTCGACGACGTCCATGACGAGCCGGTACCGGTCGAGGTCGTTGCGCACGACCATGTCGAAGGGGGTGGTGGTCGTCCCGGACTCCTTGTAGCCGCGAACGTGCAGGTTCGGATGACCGGTCCTGCGGTACGCGAGGCGGTGGATCAGCCACGGGTAGCCGTGGTAGGCGAAGACGACCGGCCTGTCGGTGGTGAAGAGCGCGTCGTACTCCGTGTCGGTCATCCCGTGGGGATGCTCTTCCTGCGGCATCAGACGGGCGATGTCGACGACGTTGACGACGCGCACGGCCAGCTCCGGCAGGTGCCGGCGCAGCAGCGCCGCGGCGGCGAGCACCTCCAGGGTCGGTACGTCACCGGCGCAGGCCAGCACGACGTCGGGCGTGCGCGTTCCGTGGTCCGTGCCGGCCCACGCCCAGATCCCGGCTCCCCGTGCGACGTGCGTCCGCGCCTCGTCCATCGCCAGCCAGTCGTGGCAGGGCTGCTTGCCGGCGACGATCACGTTCACCCGGTCCCGGCTGCGCAGCGCGTGATCGGCCACCGCGAGGAGGGTGTTGGCATCCGGCGGCAGGTAGACGCGTACGACGCCGGGGCTCTTGTTCAGGACGTGGTCGACGAAGCCGGGGTCCTGGTGGGAGAAGCCGTTGCTGTCCTGGCGCCAGACATGCGAGGTGAGCAGGTAGTTGAGGGAGGCGACGGGCGCGCGCCAGCTCAGCTCGCCTGCGCTCTTCAGCCATTTGATGTGCTGGCTGACCATGGAGGCGAGGATGGGGGCGAAGGCCTCGTACGTGGAGAACAGGCCGTGCCGGCCGGTGAGGAGGTACCCCTCCAGCCAGCCCTGGCACACGTGCTCGGAAAGGATCTCCATCACCCGGCCGTCCCGGGACAGGTTTTGGTCGGTGGGCTCCGTCATGCCCTGCCAGGCCTTGCCCGTCACGTCGTACAGGTCGTCGAGGTGGTTGCTCGCCGTCTCGTCCGGCCCGACGACCCGGAAGTCCCGCCGTCCGGCCGTGGCCCTCATGACCTGCGCGAGGTAGCGGCCCAGGACGCGGGTCGGCTCGTGCCGGGTGCTTCCGGGCTTCTCCACGGGCACGGCCCACGCGTCGAGCCCGGGCAACGGCAGGGAGCGCCGCAGCCGGCCGCCGTTGGCGTACGGGCTCGCGCCCAGGCGGCGCTCACCCTCCGGTACGCAGGCCATGACGGAGGACACCGGGCGGCCTTCGGCGCCGAAGAGCTCCTCGGGCCGGTAGGAGCGCATCCAGCTCTCCAACTGCCGCAGGTGTTCGGGGTTCTCGCGGACCCCTGCGAGCGGCACCTGGTGCGCGCGCCAGGTGCCCTCGACGGGTAGGCCGTCGACGGTCGCGGGACCCGTCCAGCCCTTGGGGGTCCGCAGGACGATCATCGGCCAGCGTGCCCGCCCACCGCCCGGATCCGTGCCCGCTGCCCGCGCCTGCTGCTGGACGGCGTGGATGCGGTCGAGGGCCTCGTCCACGGCTCTGGCCATGGCGGGGTGGACGAGGGCGGGGTCGCTGCCGCCGACGTGGAGGGGCTCGTAGCCGTAGCCCCGCAGCAGGGCGTCGAGCTCTTGCTCCGGGATCCGCGACAGCAGGGTCGGATTGGCGATCTTGTATCCGTTGAGGTGCAGGACCGGCAGGACGGCGCCGTCGTGGACCGGATCGAGGAACTTGTTGGAGTGCCAGGAGGCGGCCAGCGGCCCCGTCTCCGCCTCGCCGTCGCCGATGACGCAGGCGACGAGCAGACCGGGATGGTCGAAGGCGGCCCCGTACGCGTGGGCCAGCGAGTAGCCGAGCTCGCCGCCCTCGTGGATGGAGCCCGGAGTCTGTGGCGCCACGTGGCTCGGCACCCCGCCGGGGAAGGAGAACTGGCGGAACAGCTTGCCCATCCCGTCCGTGTCACGGCCGATGTCCGGGTAGGCCTCGGTGTACGTCCCCTCCAGCCAGGAGTTGGCGAGCACCGCCGGGCCGCCGTGGCCCGGTCCCCATACGCACAGGGCGTCCAGCGAACGCTCCTTGATCACCCGGTTCAGGTGGGTGTGGACGAAGTTCAGGCCGGGTGAGGTGCCCCAGTGGCCGAGCAGCCTCGGTTTGATGTGCTCCGGCCGCAGCGGTTCCGTGAGCAGGGGGTTGTCCAGGAGGTAGATCTGGCCGACGGCCAGATAGTTCGCGGCGCGCCAGTGCGCGTCCAGCTCCGCGATCCGGTACGTGGTCGTCATCCGTGCTCCTTCGAACCGCGGGCCGGGGCGTGCGTCGGCCGAGCCGATGCCTGACACCCTGCGCTCACGGCCCGGCGGCGGGAAGGGGAGGACCGGCCCCGCCCGGGGACCGGTCGGCCCCTTCTGCACCGCCGGGCCGTGAGCGCAGCCTGGGGTGGAAGCCCGCTGGACCGCCGACGGGAGGAGGGCCGGCGTCGGGCGCGCAGTGACCCACGGCGCGCAGGCCTCGCCTCCGTTCCCGTACCGATCCGCACGGCAGAGGAGTGAGGATCATGGAAGAGACCACAGCAGGTGAGGCCCCGATCGAGGTCCCCGCCGGCCGCGGCGACCTCGGACGGCGTGTGAGCGCCCGCCGCGAGGAACTGGGGATCACCCGCGCAGAGCTCGCGGAGCGCTGCGGAGCGGCAGCGTCGTACGTCGCCTACGTGGAGGAGCGGGCGGCGGCGCCCAGCATGGGCATGCTCGTGGGGCTCGCGGACGGGCTGGGCACGACCGTGGCCGAACTGACGGGGGGGATGACCGACACGCCCCCCGGGAGGGGGACCGCGATGCGTGATGCCGAGCTGACGGGATTGAGCGAGGCCGAGTGTCGGCGCCTGCTCTCCACGCACGGCATCGGCCGGATCGGGTTCTCCGGCCCGGAAGGACCTGCCGTCTTCCCTGTCAACTACGTCATCGTCGGAAACGAGATCGCGTTCCGGACGGCGGCCCATTCGAGGCTCGCCGGGGCACACGGGACCGAGGTGGCCTTCGAGGTGGACCACATCGACGACGCGATGCGAGAGGGCTGGAGCGTCCTGGCCGTCGGCGAGGTGTCCGGCGTCACGGACGAGAGACGGATCAGCCACCTCCACGCGGTCGCCCGCTCCCTTCCCTGGGCCGGCGGACCCCGCACGCACTGGATGTCCATGGCCCCCACCCGGGTCACCGGCCGCCGCGTGCACTCCGGGTGAGCACGCTGCGCGCCGTCGTACGCGACGCGCTCCACGCGCAGCGACATCGCGCGCGGGCGCCCCGGCTCCGGTCCGCCCCCGCCGCCCGCCGCCCGCGGCCCGGTTCACCGTGCGGCCACCCGGTGTCCGGCGGCCCGTCCGGAAGCGGCAGTGGGGTTTGTCGGTCGGGCGTGCTTTGCTGGAGGCATGATCGATGAGTTCCTGGCCCAAGGCCTGTCCGATGTGGAAGAGGCCGTCCGCAAGGCGGCGGCGGTCGAGATCATGCCGAGGTTCCGGCAGCTCGCCGAGCACGAGGTGGACGAGAAGAGCGGCCCGCACGACCTGGTGACGGTCGCGGACCGGCGGGCGGAGGAGTACCTCACGGCCGCCCTGACCTGGCTGCTCCCCGGCTCGGCCGTGGTGGGCGAGGAGGCCGTGCACGCGGACCCGGCCGCGTACGGGGCGCTGCGCGAGGACGCCCCGGTCTGGATCGTGGACCCGGTCGACGGCACCCGCCAGTTCGTCAACGGCGACCCGGGCTTCTGCACCCTGGTGGCGCTCGCCCGGCGCGGCGAGATCCTGGCCTCCTGGACCTTCGCCCCGGCCCTGGAGGAGATGTCCACCGCCGTGCGCGGGCAGGGCGCGTACGTCAACGGCGTCCGCATCCGGAGCGGTTCGCCGGAGCCCGGCGCCGAGCTGCGCGTCGCCATCGCCCACCCGCTGTACACCTCCGACGAGGACAAGCGAATCCTGGCCCGGCTGGACGTGCCCGGCGTCGCGGCCCGCCCGTGCGGTTCCGCGGGCCTGGAGTACCTGCGGGTGGCCCGCGGCGAGATGGACGGCCTGGCCTTCAACTGGCCCTCGGCCTGGGACCACGCGGCCGGCCTGCTGCTCGTCGCGGAGGCGGGCGGGGCGCAGAGCACCGTGGACGGGGTCCCCTTCCGGGTGGACCGGGACAACGCGCTGCCGTTCTCCGTGGGCCGGGACGAGGCCACCGCCGTACGCATCCGCCAGCTGTTGCGGGGCGCGTAGCGGACCGGTCGCCCGGGAGGTCCCCATATCCTTGGTGCCGCAGGCGCCGCCGGACGAAGGAGTCGCAAGTGCCGCCGATTCTCGATGCGGTCGTGGTGGGGGCGGGGCCCAACGGGCTGACGGCCGCCGTCGAGCTGGCCCGCCGCGGCTACTCGGTGGCGGTCTTCGAGGCCGCCGGCACGGTCGGCGGGGGAGCCAGGACCGAGGAGCTCACCCTCCCCGGCTTCCGGCACGACCCCTGTGCGGCCGTGCACCCGCTCGGCATCGGCTCGCCCGTCTTCTCCACCATGCCGCTGAAGCGGTACGGACTGGAGTGGCTGCACCCCCCGCTCCCCATGGCGCACCCCTTCGACGACGGCACCGCCGCCGTCCTGTCGCGGTCCGTCGCCGAGACGGCCGGCTCCTTCGGACCGCGCGACGCGGGCGCCTACCGCCGTCTGGTCGAGCCGTTCCTCGGCAAGTGGGACACCCTGGCCCGGGACTTCATGTCGCTGCCGGGCACCGCGCTGCCCCGGGACCCTGTCATGCTCGCCCGCTTCGGGCTCGCCGGGCTGCCGCCGTCCACCTGGCTGATGCGCCGCTTCCGCGACGAGCGCGCGCGGGGCCTGTTCGCCGGGCTCGTGGCGCACGCCATCGCCCCGCTCGGCGGGATCGGCACCGGCGCCGTGGGCCTGGTCTTCGCGCTGGCCGCGCACGCCAACGGCTGGCCGCTGCCGCGCGGCGGCTCGCAGTCCGTCTCCGACGCGCTCGCCGCGTACCTGCGCGACCTCGGCGGCGCCGTCCACACCGGCTTCGAGGTCAAGCGCCTCGACGAGCTACCGCCCGCCCGCGCGTACGTCTTCGACACCTCGCCGACCGCGCTCGCCCGCATCGCCCGCCTGGGAGCCGCCTACGACGGCTACCGGTACGGCGCGTCGGTCTTCAAGCTCGACTACGCGCTGGACGGCCCGGTCCCGTGGACCGCCGAGGAGGCCCGCCGGGCCGGCACCGTCCAGATCGGCCCGCGCAGCCGCGACATCGACGCCGCGCTGCAGCTGGCCTCGGGCGGCCGGGCTCCGCGTACGCCCTTCCTGATCACGGCGCAGCCCAGCCTCGTCGACCCCGGCAGGGCGCCCGAGGGCAAGCACGTGTTCTGGGCGTACGGGCACGTCCCCAAGGGCTGGGACGGCGACCTCACCGATGCCGTCGAACGCCAGCTGGAGCGCTTCGCACCCGGCTTCCGCGACCTGGTGCTGGCCCGTGCCACCGCCGGCCCGCCGCAGCTGGCGGCCCGCAACCCGAACTACGTCGGCGGGGACATCGCCTGCGGAGCCGCCTCCGGACTGCAGCTCCTGCTGCGCCCCAAGCTCACCCTCTCCCCGTACACGACGGCGCACCCGGCGGTGTTCCTCTGCTCCTCGGCCACGCCCCCGGGCCCGGGCGTGCACGGCATGTCCGGCCACAACGCCGCGAAGGCGGTGTGGCGACACCTGCGGAGGGTCTCCTGACGGTCTGACGCTCTGACGGTCCCGGGAGGTGGGCAGCCCGGCGAGGCCCCGGCCGCGCGCGAGACAGCGCCCTGCGGCGGCGCCTCGGTTAGGGTGAAGCCGAAGGAACGAGGCCCCCCGGGGTGAGGTCGGTGCGTTGGACACTTACCAGTCGACGAGCGAGGTGCCGGATCAGCCGGTCGCGGCTGTCGGGTACGCCGGCGTGCTCCGCGAGCTGCTGCCCATCGCCCTGTGGCGGGAGGACGCCGACGGGCGCATCGTGGAGTGGTCGCTGGCCGCCCGGGACCTGCTCGGGCACCGGCCCGAGGAGATCCTCGGACGCCCCGGCTCCGCCGTGCTCGTCCCCGAGGCCAACCGCGACCTCGCCGACGACCTGACCCGCCGTGTCCAGGCCGGGGAGACAGTCGTCGGCACCCTGCCCGTGCGCCACCGCGACGGCCACCGGGTGACGATGGAGATGTGGATCGTCCCCGCCGCCGACCCCCAGGGGCGCACCGGGGCGATGCTCATCGCCGTGGAGACCTCCGAGGTCCTGCACATGCGGGACTCGCTCGCCGCCCTGCAGAGCCTCTTCACCCAGTCGCCCATAGGCCTCGCCACGCTCGGCCCCGACCTGCGGTTCCTCCGGGTCAACGACGCACTGGCCCGGATGAACGGCGTCTCCGCCGCCGCCCACCTGGGCAGACGCCTCACCGAGGTGGTGCCCGGCGTCAACGCCACCGCGCTGGAGGCCACGATGCGCCGGGTGCTCGACGAGGGCACCGCCGTCGTCGACGTCCGCCGCACCGGGCGCACTCCCGCCGACCCCGGGCGGGAGCGGACCTGGTCCTGCTCGTACGCCCCCCTGCTGGACGGCTCCGGGCGGCGCCTGGGCCTGATCGCCTCGCTCATCGACATCACCGAGGGCCAGCAGGCCCAGGCCGAGGCGGACCGGGCCCGGGGCCGGTTCGCCCTGCTGGCGGAGGCCGGCACCCGGATCGGTACCACCCTCGACCTCCGGCAGACCGCCCAGGAGATCGTGGAGGTGCTGGTACCGCAGCTCGCCGACTCGGCCGACGTACAGCTGCTGGAGGCCGTGCTGGAACCGGACGACGCCGGCGCCTCCACCCGGGGGGTGCTGCGCCGCCTCGCCGCCCACTTCCCCGATCCGACGGCCCCCACGGCGAAGCTCGTGCCGGGCCGGACCTTCCAGATCCCCGAGGGCACCGTCTACGACCGGGTCATCGGGGGCGGACAGGCCATGAACCTCCACCTCTCCGACATCCCCGCGCTGATCACGGACCCGCGTGCCGAGGCGCTGCGCGCCTACCTCTCCACCCTCGGCTCGGCGCGCCTGATCCCGCTGGTCGCCCGGGGCACGGTGCTGGGCGCGGTCGCCGTCACCCGGGTCCGCGAGCGGGAGCCCTTCGACGAGCAGGACTGCGTGCTCGTCGACGAGCTGGTCGCGCGCGCGGCCCTCAACATCGACAACGCCCGGATGTACACCCGCCAGCGGCACGCCGCCCTGACCCTCCAGCGCAGCCTCACCAACAGCGCCCTGCCCGGGGTGACCGGCCTCGAACTCACCGGGCGCTACCTGCCCGCCAGCGACCACGACGTCGGCGGGGACTGGTTCGACGCCATCCGGCTCCCCGGCGGGCGGACCGGACTGGTGATCGGGGACGTCATGGGGCACGGCGTCCACGCGGCGGCCGTCATGGGGCAGCTGCGCACGGCGGTGCGGACCCTCGCACGCCACGAGGTCCCCCCGGCGCAGATGCTCCGCTCGCTCGACGCCGTCGTGGCCGACCTGGGGGAGGACGAGATGGCCACCTGCGTGTACGCCGTGCACGACCCGGCGACGGGCGTGTGCGTGATCGCCCGCGCCGGCCACCCGCCCCCGGCCGTGGCCGCCGCGGACGGGACGATCACGTACCTGGACGGGCCGCCCGGGACGCCGCTGGGCACCGGCGGGCAGGACTTCCGCACCGAAGAGGTCCTGCTGCCCCCGGGCACCACCCTCGTGCTCTACACCGACGGTCTCATCGAGGCCCGCGACCGGGACCTCGACGAGGGCATGGAGCAACTGGCGCAGGCGCTGCGCGGGGCGCCCAAACCCCTGGAGGAGCTCTGCGACGGGGTGCTGGAGGCGCTGCTGCCGTGCGCCCCGCAGGACGACGTGGCCGTGCTGATGGCCCGCACCGTGGCCGTCCCACCCGCGTGATCCACGTGCCCCGCGTGACCCGCCCCGCCCGGCTGCCCCGTCCTGCCCGCGTGACCCGTGTGGTCCGTGTGACGGGTGTGCCCGGGGCGCCCGGAGGGGGCCGCCGGGCCCGCCCTCACCAGGCCAGGTCCTCCAGCGCGTCCAGGTCCAGGGGAGCCGGCGCCGGCGGCTCCGCGCCCCCGGTCAGCGGCAGCTCGGCCCAGATCACCTTGCCGCGCTCCGTGTAGCGGGTGCCCCACCGCTCGGCGTACTGCGCGACGAGGAAGAGCCCGCGCCCGCCCTCGTCGGTGGTGGCCGCGTACCGCAGGTGCGGAGAGGTGCTGCTGCCGTCGGAGACCTCGCAGATCAGCGTCCGGTCCCGCAGCAGCCGCACCCGGACCGGCGCGCTGCCGTACCGGATGGCGTTGGTGACCAGCTCGCTGAGGATCAGCTCGGTGGTGAAGGCGATGTCCTCCAGTCCCCAGGCGGTGAGCTGCTCCGAGCCGGCGTTGCGGACCTTGGAGACGGCCGATGGTTCCCCCGGCACCTCCCACTCGGCGATCCGGTCCGCCTCCAGCCGCCGGGTGTCGGCGATCAGCAGGGCGATGTCGTCGTCGGGGACCGGGAACAGCATCGCGGCGAGCACGTCGGCGCAGGCCTGGTCGGGGCTGCGCCCGGGCCGGGACAGGGTCTCGGCGAGCAGCCCCAGCCCCGTGTCGAAGTCCCGGTGGCGGTCCTCGACCAGACCGTCGGTGAACAGGGCGAGCCGGCTCCCCTCCGGCAGCCGGAGCTCGGTGGCCTCGAAGGGCATGCCGCCCACGCCGAGCGGCAGGCCCGCGGGCAGTTCGGGGAACTCCACGCGCCCGTCGGCGTGCACGAGGGCGGGGCCGGGGTGTCCGGCGCTGGCCATGACGCACCTGCCGGACACCGGGTCGTAGACCGCGTACAGGCAGGTGGCGCCGGTGACCCCGGCCGGTTCGTCGAGCGGCTCCGCGGGCCCGTCACCCCGGTGGGCACCGCCGGGCCCGCCGGTTCCGGCCGCTCCGGCGGGGAATCCGGGCGCCGCCGCGGCCGCGCCACCGGTCTCGTTCTGGTCGATCCGGTTGATCAGTTCGTCCAGGTGCCCGAGCAGCTCGTCCGGCGGCAGGTCCAGGGTGGAGAAGTTGTGCACGGCGGTCCGCAGCCGGCCCATCGTGGCCGCCGCGTGCACCCCGTGCCCCACCACGTCCCCGACGACCAGGGCGACCCGGGCGCCCGGCAGGGGGATCACGTCGAACCAGTCCCCGCCCACCCCCGCCTTCGCGGGCAGGTAGCGGAAGGCGACGTCCACGGCGGTCTGGTCGGGCAGCACCCGCGGCAGCAGGCTGCGCTGGAGGGTCACCGCCGTCGCGTGCTCCCGCGTGTAGCGGCGGGCGTTGTCGATGGAGACGGCCGCGCGCGCCGCCAGCTCCTCGGCGAAGGACAGGTCCTCCCCCTCGAAGGCCTCCGGGGTGTCGGCGGCCCGCCAGAAGTTGGCCATGCCCAGCACCACCCCGCGCGCCTGCAGCGGTACGGAGATCAGCGAGTGCAGGCCGTAGTCGAGGGCGATCCGGGTGCCGGCCGGGTCCTGGGCCCGCCAGCCCATGGCGGCGTTCAGGTCGGCCGCCAGCACCGCGCGCCCGCCGGCCAGGGCCACCGACATCGGCGCCGTCGGCACGACGAACCGGATGACGTCCCCCACGGGCTGGAGCGGCTGGTCGGAGCGGACGCCGGACATGGCCGACCGGCGCATCTCCGTGTAGGCGCCGCCGGCCCGCGAGGGCTCGTCGCCGCGCAGCACCGGCTCCAGCAGCTCCACGGTGACGAAGTCCGCGAACCGGGGGACCGCGACCTCCGACAGCTCCTCGGCGGTCCGCACCACGTCCAGCGTCGTACCGATCCGCACCCCGGCGTCGTACAGCAGCTGGAGCCGCTCGCGCGCCACCTCGGCCCGGCCGGACAGCGCGGCCAGCTCGGTGGAGTCCCGCAGGGTCATGACGGTGCCGGAGGGGTGGCCCGGGTACGGCTCGGTGGGACGGACGTTGACGGCCAGCAGCCGGTCGCCCGCCAGGTGGACCTCGTCGGTGGCGACCCGCCCGGAGACGAGCAGCTCCGTGGTGCGCGGGTCGAGCCCGAGGTCGCGGACGTGGCGCTGCTCGGAGTCGGGGGGCAGGCCCAGCAGGCGGCGCGCCTCGTCGTTGGCCAGGACCAGGCGGCCGTCGGTGCCGATGATGAGCACGCCCTCGCGCACGGCGTGCAGGACGGCCTCGTGGTGCTCGTTCATGCGGTTCATCTCGTCGGCGCCCAGTCCGTGCGTCTGGCGCCGCAGCCGCCGGCTCACCAGGAAGGCGCCGCCGGTGCCGAGCAGCAGGGCGCCGGCCGCGGCGCCCAGCAGGAGCGGCAGCTGGTCCTCGACGGTGTCGGAGACGTTCTCCACCTCGATGCCGGTGCTGACGAGGCCCACGACGGCGCCGCGCGCGTCCCGCACGGGCACCACGGCGCGGACCGCGTCGCTCGGGGCCCCCTCGAAGGTCTCGGTGAAGGACAGTCCGGCGACGGCCCGGGAGAGGTCGCCGGTCGCGCGCTCTCCGATCAGCTCGGGCCGCGAGTCGGTGTAGCGGACCCCGTCGGTGCTCATCACGGCGATGAAGTCGACCCCGGAGGCCCGGCGGGCGGACTCGGCCAGCGGCTGGAGCTCTGCGCTGGGGTCCGGCGCGCGCAGGGCCTCGGGGAGGCCCGGTGCGTGGGCGAAGGCCTCCGCGGCGGCGAGCGAGCGGTGGCCGGCGTCCCGCTGGCCGTCGTACCGCGCCTGGACCAGCAGGGCCACCGAGGCCGCGGCGATCAGCAGCAGCACGATCGCCGCCTGGAGGGCGAAGACCTGACCGGCGACACTGCGCGCCCCCAGGGAGAGCCGCGCGAGCAGGCGCTCGCCCCACCCGGTCTGCTGGCGACCCTTACGTCCGGTCATGAGCCCTTTCTAACACTGTCCCGCCGGTTTGGGGGCGGCTGCGGTGACGGTGGCCGACGCCCGGTACGCCCGGGGGCTGACGCCGGCGTGCGCCGTGAAGTGCTGACGGAAGGTGACCTCGCTCGCGAATCCGGCGCGGCGGGCCACTTCGGGGACCGGGTGGTCGGTGCGCTCCAGCAGTTTGCGGGCCTCGTCGATCCGGTGGCCCAGCAACCAGCGGTGCGGGGTGGTGCCGGTCGAGGCGGCGAAGTGCCGGGCGAACGAGCGCGGGGACATGCCGGCCCAGCGGGCCATTACGGCCACGGACAGCGGCTCGTGCAGCGACCGCAGGGCCCGCTCGCGCACCGCGGCCAGCACCTCGGCGGTGCGGTCCGCGGCCGGGGTCGGCCGGTCCAGGTACTGGGCGTGGTCCCCGGTGCGGAAGGGGCCGGTCACCATCGAGCGGGCGATGGCGGCGGCGGCCTCCGCGCCGTGTGCCCGTCGTACGAGGTGCAGGCAGAGGTCGATCCCGGACGCCACCCCGGCCGAGGTCCACAGCCCGCCGTCCTCCACGTAGAGCGGGGCGTCCTCGACGATCACCCCCGGATGGCGGGCGGCCAGCTGCGGCGCCAGCCACCAGTGGGTCACCGCCCGGCGGCCCTCCAGCAGCCCGGCCTCCGCGAGGACGAACGCACCGGCGCACAGCGCGGCGATCGGCACGCCCCGGGCGTGCGCCTCCCGCAGGGCGGCCAGGACCGGTTCGGGCGTCGGGTCGGCGGGCTCGGCCAGCGCCGGTACGACCACCAGGTCGGCCCGGGCCAGCCAGTCCAGCCCCCGGTCCGGGGCCAGGGTCAGCCCGCCGGGCAGGGGGATCGGTCCGGGGTCCGCGGCGCACCGGCCCAGCTCGAAGGAGGGGACGCCCATCCGGCTGCGGTCGGGCCCCCACACCTCGGTGATGACGGCCAGGTCGAAACTGCGGATGCCCGGCTGGACGACGATCGCTACGCGGTGCACACCCCCAGTGTGGCATCGTGCCACGCCTGGCAGGATGCCATCGGTCGCGGACCGCGCAGCCGCTGTCGGGCCGGGGGCCGGGCGACGACGATGGAGCCATGACACAGACTCCGATCACCCTCGCCCCCCGGGCCGCCCTGCTGGTCGTCGACGTGCAGAAGGGCTTCGACGACCCCTCCTTCTGGGGACCGCGCAACAACCCGGCGGCCGAGGACAACATCGCCGCCCTGATGGACGCCTGGCGGGAGTCCGGCCGCCCCGTGGTGCTGGTGCGGCACGCCTCGCAGCCCGGCTCCGTGCTGGCCCCGGACCACCCCGGCCACGCGTTCAAGGACCTCGTCGAGAAGCGCCGGCACGAGTCGCTCGTGGTCACCAAGACCGTGAACTCGGCCTTCTACGGCACTCCGGACCTGGCCGGCTGGCTCGCCGCCGAGGGCATCGCCCAGGTGGTGGTGGCCGGCATCCAGACCAACATGTGCGTGGAGACCACCGCCCGGATGGCCGGGAACCTCGGCTTCGACGTGCTCGTCCCGCTCGACGCCACCCACACCTTCGACCTCGCGGGCCCGGCCGGCCTCGCACTGACCGCCGACCAGCTGGCCACCGCCACCGCCGTCAACCTCCAGGGCGGCGGCTTCGCCCGCGTGGTGACCACCCCCGAACTGCTCTCCGCGGCCTCCGGCGCCGGGGGCCGGGCGGCGTAGCCCACGGGCGGCCCGGGCGCGTGCCCGGCCTCCCGGCCGCCCGGTCCGGGCACGGCGCGGCCCGGACCCCCTCGGGAATCCGGGCGCGCGGAGCCGGCGGACGGTGCGTGCGGTCCCGTCCGGTCCGGTACGGGTGGAGCGGTGTCCGTCAGAGGATGTCGGCGGCGATGCGGGCCGCCACCCGCTCCAGCAGGGGACCCGCGTTCGGGATGGACTTGGCCGGGTCGGGCTCCAGGTCCGTCAGCGGATACGCCCGGCGGATGCCGGCCGCCTCCAGGGCCTCCTGGGAGAGCAGCAGCCGGCCGCAGACCGCCACCACCGGCTTGCCCGCCGCGCGCGCGGCTGCCGCCACGCCCGCCGGGGCCTTGCCGTGCAGGGTCTGCTCGTCCAGCGAGCCCTCGCCCGTGATGACCACCGTCGCGCGCTCCAGCGCCGGGGCGAAGCCCAGCACCTCCAGCATCAGCTCGATGCCGGGACGGAACGTCGCGCCGAGCAGCAGCGCCCCGTAGCCGATGCCGCCCGCGCCGCCCGCGCCCGGGAGCGCCGCGCACTCGGCGGCCCTGGCGCCGATCGACTTCTCCAGCACGGCCGCGAAGTGGGCCAGCGCCGCGTCGAGGGTCGCCACGTCCTCCTCGGAGGCGCCCTTCTGCGGGCCGTAGACCGCCGGCGCTCCCTTGGGGCCCGCCAGCGGGTTGTCCACGTCACTGGCGAGCACGAACTCCACGTCCGCGAAGCGGGGGTCGATCCCGGACAGGTCCGCGGAGGCCAGCGCGGCCAGGCCGCCGCCGCCCGGACCGACCGGTTCGCCGTTCGCATCCAGGAACACCGCGCCCAGCGCGGCCAGCATGCCGGCCCCGCCGTCGGTGGTGGCGCTGCCGCCCACACCGAAGACGATCGAGCGCGCCCCCGCGTCGAGCGCGGCCTTCAACAGCTCGCCCGAGCCGTACGTGGTCGCCGTCAGCGCGGCGAAGGTCCCCGCGGGCAGCAGCTGGAGCCCGGAGGCCTCCGCCATCTCGACCACCGCGGTGCCGCCGCGCAGGGCGAAAGCGGCCGTGACCTGGTCACCGAGGGGTCCGGTGACCCGTACCTCCCGGCGTTCGAAACCGGCCGCCACGGCGGCCGCGACCGTACCGTCGCCGCCGTCCGCGACGGGGAGGGTCTCGATCTCCACGCCCGGTGCGGCCTTGCGAAGGCCGGCCGTCACCCGCTCCGCGACCTGTACGGCCGTGAGTGAGCCCTTGAATTTGTCCGCGGCGATGAGCACGCGCGCGGCCTCAGTTACTGCTCCGTCCGTCACTTGCCATTCCCTTGCTTTCGAACGTGCAGTCGCGCCGCCCTGAGCCTATCCGGAGGATCCTCCTATGCCCATGGGTGGCCTGGGTCACACGCGGTGGCCCGCACGCGCAAACCGTGACCAATCGCCCCATCGCGGGGCCGCGGGGAGAGCGGATCCACCGGCACGCCCCCTCGGGGCGGGCCGGGCGGGGGACCTGCGGCCCCCGGACCAGCCCCCCGACGCCTTCTCCCGCCCGCCCGAGCACCCGCCCGAGCACCCGCCCGAGCACCCGCCCGAGCACCCGCCCGAGCACCCGCCCCAGCGCCCGCCCGGCCGCCGGGGCGGGGCGCCTGGGTAGGGTGACGGTGTGACCACCACGGATGACTACGCCACCTACATCGCGAGCCTGCCCCGGGTGCTGGCCGGCGCGGCCGCCCTCTACCGCGACACCGAGGGCAGGGTGCTGCTCGTCGAGCCCAACTACCGCGAGGGCTGGGCCCTTCCGGGCGGCACCATCGAGTCCGACGAGGGTGAGTCACCGCGGACGGCGGCCCGGCGCGAGAGCGCCGAGGAGATCGGCATCGACCTGCCGCTCGGCCGGCTGCTCGCCGTCGACTGGACCCTCGGCGCGGGCCGCCCGCCGCTCGTCGCGTACCTCTACGACGGCGGGGTGCTGGACGCCGGACAGCTCGCCTCCATCACGCTCCAGGAGGAGGAGCTGATCTCCTGGCGGCTGGTGGAGCCCGCCGAGCTCACCGCCTACCTCCCCGGCTCCCTCGGCCTGCGCACCGAGGAGGCCTACCGGGTCCTCCAGTCGGGAGAGGGCGCCGCCGAGTTGGAGAACGGCCGCCGCCCCGGCAGGACCTGACCGCCCCGTCGCCCGGCACCGCCGCGCCCCCTTCGACCAGGACACGATTCATCAGATGATCAGCATGTATGCCTGGCCCAGCACGGCAGACGGGCCCGACGCGCTCCCCATGGTCCACTTCACCACCGACCAGCAGGCCGGCGACGAGGTCACCCCCGAGGGGACGCCGGTCTGGATGTTCGACACCGCGATACGCGAGGGCGGGTGGGCCCAGTTCACCGACTTCGAGGGCTGGTCCGTCCCCGCCGCCGGCTGGCAGGCCTTCTACCGCCGCGAGGACGACCTCCTGGCCGTCACCGGCCCCGGCGCCTGCGAGGGCTGGTACCAGGGCAACCTCGGCGCCGAGCCCGACTGGGTGGAGGCGGCCGCCGCCCAGCAGAGCGTGGTGCTGCTCGCCGCGCCCGTCCAGCACCCCTCCCTGTACGCCTACGCCGTCGAGGCGGGCGCCGCCTTCGCCCTGCTCGTCCCGCTCCTCCTCGTCTGACCGGCGCTACGGCCCCCGGCGCGCTACGGCCCGGCGACCGCCCCGGAGAGCTGCTCGGCTCCCGACTCGAAGGCCAGCAGCCGCACCTTGCGGTCCAGCCCGCCGCCGTAGCCGGTCATGCCGCCCGAGGCGCCGATCACCCGGTGGCAGGGCACGATGATCCCGATCGGGTTCCGCCCGTTGGCCAGGCCCACCGCCCGCGACGCGTTCGGCTTGCCGAGCCGGTCCGCGAGCTGCCCGTACGACCAGGTCTCGCCGTAGGGGATGCGGACCAGCTGGTCCCACACGCTGCGCTGGAAGTCGGTGCCCTCCAGCCGGAGCGGCAGGTCGAACTCCCTGCGCTCCCCGGCGAAGTACGCGGCCAGCTGTCGCACCACCTCCGGGAAGGGCTCCTCAGTGGCGGCGACCCGCGCGCCGAAGGACTCCTCGGCCGGCCGGTGGCGCTGCCCGGTCATGTACAGGCCGCTGAGGACCCCGCCCGTCGCGACGAGGGTGAGCGGTCCGTAGGGGCTGTCGACGACGGCGTGCTGCTTGCTGCTGGGGTTCATGGTCGTTGCGTGCCTTTCAGACGGGCAGGTGGTTGACGGGGTGGTCGTCGGTGGCCCACAGGTACTGCACGGCGTACGCGCGCCAGGGCCGCCAGTCGGCCGCGCGCGCGGTCAGCGCCGAAGGGGTGGACGGCAGCCCGAGCCTCCGCGCCGCCCGCCGGACGCCGAGGTCGGACGGAAGGAAGGCGTCCGGGTCGCCGAGCGCCCGCATCGCGATCACCTCGGTGGTCCACGGCCCGAAGCCGGGCAGCGCGGACAGCCGCGCACGGGCCGCGTCCCAGTCGCTGTCGATGCCGAGCGGCAGCGAACCGTCGGCCAGCGCCGCCACCAGCGTGGTCAGCGTGGCGCGCCGGCTGCGCGGCAGGGCCAGCGACTCCGGGTCCAGCCCGGCCAGGGCCTGCGGGGAGGGGAAGAGGCGCGTGAGGCCGCCCTGCGGGTCCTCGACGGGCTCGCCGTACGCGCTCACCAGCCGGGCCGCGTGCGTGCGCGCCGCCGCGGTGGACACCTGCTGGCCGAGCACGGCCCGCACGGCCAACTCCGCCGCGTCGACCGTACGGGGAACCCGGCGCCCCGGGGCCTTGTCCACCAGCGGGGCCAGCAGCGGGTCGGACCGCAGCTGCCCGTCGACCGCCTCCGGGTCGGCGTCCAGGTCGAGCATCCAGCGGCAGCGGCTGATGGCGATCGTGAGGTCGCGCAGGTCGGTCAGGGCCAGCCGGCAGCCGATGTGGTCGGGCTGCGGGGTCAGGGCCGCCACGCCGGTGCCGTAGGGCAGGCGCAGCGTGCGGCGGTAGGCGCCGTCGCGCCACTCCTCGACACCCGGGACGGCGGTCGCCGCCAGGTGTCCGAAGAGGTTGTCCGGGTTGAGCGGCGCCCGGAACGGCAGCCGCAGGCTGATCGTCCCCGGGACGCGCGGCTGGGCGTGAGGGCGCCGGCCCGCCTTCGCGGCGCGCTCCCGCAGCTCGCTGGGGGAGAGGGCGAAGACCTCGCGGACGGTGTCGTTGAAGGTGCGGATCGAGGAGAACCCGGCGGCGAAGGCCACGTCGGCCATGGGCAGTTCGGAGGTCTCGACGAGCAGTCGGGCGGTCTGCGCCCGCTGGGCCCGCGCCAGAGCCAGCGGCCCGGCGCCGAGCTCGGCGTTCAGCTGGCGCTCCACCTGGCGGGTCGAGTAGCCGAGGCGGGTCGCGAGGCCGGGAACGCCCTCGCGGTCGACGACCCCGTCCTGGATGAGCCGCATCGCCCGGGCCACGGCGTCGGCACGGGCGTTCCACTCGGGCGACCCGGGGCTGGAGTCGGGCCGGCACCGCTTGCAGGCCCGGAACCCGGCCTGCTGGCAGGCGGCGGCGCTGGGCAGGAAGGTCATGTTCTCGACCTTGGGCGGGACCGCGGGGCAGCTCGGGCGACAGTAGATCCGGGTGGTCAGGACGGCGGTGAAGAACCAGCCGTCGAAGCGGGCGTCCTTCGACCGCACGGCTCTGACGCAGCGCTCGGTGTCGGTGTGCATGGGTCCAGACTCCCCGCTGGGGGAGAGGCGGGCTGGCGGTTTTCCGACATCAAGGATACGCGGCGCCCCCGGGCCCCGGGGCCGCCCCCAGCCGGTGGGCGTCACGCGCCAGGGTCAGCGCGATCAGGTCGTGCGGGCGCGACAAGGAGCGCGAGGTGAGGTGCTCCAGCCGGCGCAGCCGGTTGAAGACCGTGTTGCGGTGGCAGTACAGCCGGGTCGCGGCCCGGCCCGCCGAGCCCTCTGCGGCGAGCCAGGCGTCCAGGGTCTCCAGCAGCACCGCCCGGTCCGCCGGGTCCAGCTCCAGGAGGGGCCCCAGCACCGCCTGCACCAGCTCCCCCGCGAGCTCGGGCTGGCGCACCACCAGCGCCGCCGGCAGCCGGTCCGCGAGGCGCACGAGGGACCGCTCGTCCGGAGCGCAGGTGCGCAGCGCGGTCTCCGCCAGCCGCCGCGCCCGGCCCAGTTCGGCCAGGCCGTCCACCACCGGGCTGATCCCGCCGGGGCCCGGACAGCGGTCGGCGAGCTCCGCGGCCAGCTCGTCCAGCGAGGAGGTGCCGAGGGAGACCACCGCGAGCTCCTGCTCCGCCCGCATCCGCCAGAACAGCCGCATCCCGCCCGCCGACCCCACCCGGTGCACCGAGTCCCGCCGGTCCACGGGGAGCACGACCACCGCGTACCGCCCCTGCTCGGGCAGGTCCAGGCCCGCCGCCGCCTGCGCCGCCAGACCCGGCGCCGCGTTCCCCTCCAGCAGCGCGTCCAGCAGCGCCTGCACCCGCTCGTCGCTGCGCCGCCGCATCTCCAGCTCGCCCTCCCGGAAGGCCTCGGCGGTCGCGGCCGCCTGCTGCTCGATCCCGGCCCACATCGCGCCGGCCGTCCGCGCCAGCACGGGCAGGGCGTCCGGCTCCTCCTCCGTGACGATGTCCAGCAGGGCGTCCCACGTCAGGCGCCCGGCGCGCCGGTACGCGTACAGCAACAGGTCCAGCGGAAGACCCTGCTCGGCCCGCCGGCGCCCCAGCTCCTGCGCGTACTCCAGATCCTTGCGCGGGTCGGAGCGGCGCGCGGCGAACGCCTCGATGCCGTACCGCATCGCCTCGCTGACCTGCTGCCAGTGCTCGTCCCTCGGCACGGCCAGGTCGAACAGCGGCGAGTGCTTCGCCAGATCGCCGATCAGCTGCTCCGTCAGCGCGGGAACGCGCTCGAGCAACACCTCGGTCGCCGTCGCCAGTACCGACCATTCCGCTTCCGTACGTGCCCTGCGTCCGCCCATGGCCGCCGAGGATGTCATCCCCGGACCGCTGCCGTAAGAGACCCCGTCCGCAGGTCTGTGCCGCTGCACAACCGGACCCCGCCCACGGCTGGTCATCAGCAGCGATTCCGCTTCCGGCCGTGGACGCGGGCTCCGGCCGGTGCTGGTCTGTGCGCCAGCCCAACGCCAAATGATCGGAGGGAATGTGGCTTCGCTCCAGGTGCGCGCGCTGTCCGTCGGCTACGGGCCGGTACGGGCACTGCGCGACGTGTCGCTCGACGTACCGGAGGGCGCCGTGGTCGTCGTGCTCGGCGGCAACGGCGCGGGGAAGACGACGCTGCTCCGCGCGGTGTCCCGGACCCTGTCCTTCCACCGGGGGGCCGCCACCGGCGGAAGCATCCGCTTCGACGGCCGGCCGATCGACGGGCTCGCCCCGGCCCGGGCGGTCGCCGCCGGGGTGGTGCAGGTCCCAGAAGGACGCCAGGTGTTCGCCCGGATGACCGTCGCGGACAACCTCCGGGCCGGCGCGCTCGGTTCACGGGCCGGCTCCCGCGCCGACGTGGCCCGCTCGCTGGCCCGCGTCCACGAGCTGTTCCCGGTCCTCGCCGGGCGGTCCCGGCAGCGCGCCGGGCTGCTCTCCGGCGGCGAGCAGCAGATGCTGGCCCTGGGCCGCGCGCTGATGGCCCGGCCCCGGCTGCTGCTCCTGGACGAGCCCTCGCTGGGCCTGGCGCCGAAGATGGCCGCGACCATCGCCGAGACGATCACCGAGATCAACGCCTCGGGCACCTCCGTGCTCCTGGTGGAGCAGAACGCCGCGCTCGCCCTGCGACTTGCCTCCCAGGCCTACGTCCTGGAGGTCGGCGAGGTCACCCTCTCCGGTCCGGCAGCCGATCTGGCGGCCTCCGACGAGGTGCGCCGCCGCTACCTGGGCATCACGGACGAGACGGCCCCGCCGCCGCGGGCGGCCCGCCCCCTGGCCAGGTGGTCGGCGTGAGCGCCGCCGCGGAAGCCGGGACGGCCGGGACGCCGCCGCTCACCGTCACGGACGTCACCGTCCGCTTCGCCGGGCTGACCGCCCTCGACGCGGTCTCCTTCACCGTCGAACCGGGCAGCGTCCACGCGGTCATCGGCCCCAACGGAGCCGGCAAGTCCACCTGCTTCAACGTCCTCTCCGGCGTCTACCGCGCCTCCTCCGGCAGTGTCCGCTTCGGGGACACCGAGCTCACCGGCCTCGCCCCGCACGCCGTCGCCGCCCTCGGCATCGCCCGCACCTTCCAGAACCTGGCGCTGCCCCCGCACACCACGGTCGCCGACAGCCTGCTCCTCGGCCGCCACCGGCTGATGCGGTCCGGCTTCCTCGCCACCGGGCTGCGGCTGCCGTCCGCGGCCCGTGAGGACCGGGTCCACCGCGAACGGGTCCGCGAGATCGCCGCCTTCGTCGGCCTGGAGGGCGACCTGGCCGCCCCGGCGGGCTCCCTCCCGTACGGAAAGCAGAAGCTCGTCGAGCTCGGCCGGGCCCTGTGCATGGAGCCCCGGCTGCTGCTCCTGGACGAACCGGTCGCCGGGATGACCGCGGACGAACGGCAGCGCACCGCCGACGTCGTCGCGGGCGTCCGCGACGGCCTCGGCATCTCGATCGTGCTGGTCGAACACGACATGGGGGTGGTGATGCGGCTCGCGGACGCGGTGACCGTACTCGACTTCGGAAAACGGATCGGCGGCGGAACCCCCGCCCAGGTGCAGGGCGACCCGGCGGTCGTCCGCGCCTATCTCGGCGAGGAGGAACCTGCCGCGTGACCACCTTCCTGGAACTGCTGCTCGGCGGCCTCTCCATGGGCTCCGTGTACGCGCTCATCGCCCTCGGCTTCGTGATCATCTTCAAGGCCACCGAGGTCGTCAACTTCGCCCACGCCTCCCTGCTCCTCGCCGGCGGGTACGTCACCGCCGTCCTCCACGACGACATCGGCTTCTGGCCGGCCCTCGCCGTCGGCGTCGCCTCGGCCGCCTCGGTCGGCGCGGCGGTGGAGTTCCTGGTGATGCGCCGCTACCGGGGCCAGGACCAGAGCGTCCTGGCCATCGTCACCATCGGGGTGGACATCCTGCTCGTCACCGACCTCACCCGCCGCATCGGCACGGACGTCCTCGCGCTCGGCGACCCGTGGGGCGACGCGGTGGTCCACCTCGGCGCGGTCACCCTCCCGCAGACCCGGATCGCCGCCTTCGCCGCGGCCGCCCTCCTGATCGGCGCGTTCCTGCTGGCCTTCCGCTACACCGCCTGGGGGGTGGCCATGCGGGCCGCCGCCGAGAAACCGGAGACGGCCGCCCTGATGGGCGTACGGCTGGGCCGGGTCTCCCTCGCCGCCTGGGCGGTCGCCGGCGCGCTGGCCGCCGTGGCGGCGCTCTTCCTCACCGTCTTCCCCACCCCCGGCCTGGAACGGGCCACGTCGCTGGCCGCCCTCAAGGCCTTCCCGGCCGCCATCCTCGGCGGCCTCGACTCCACCACCGGAGCCCTGGCGGGCGGCCTGATCGTCGGCGTCACCGAGGCCATGGCCACCGGGTACCAGAGCCAGCTCGCCTTCCTCGGCCGCGGCATCGGCGACCTCGCCCCGTACCTGGTGATGGTCGCCGTGCTGCTCCTGCGCCCGGCGGGCCTCTTCGGCACGAAGGAGCCCGCCCGTGTCTGACCACGAGACCGCGGCACCCCGCCCGCAGGACGGCCCCGCCGGACCCACCGGACCCACCGTGCACGCCGCCCCCACCGCGGCTGCTCCGCCGGCCCCCGCCCCCGCCGCGCCCGCCGGACGCACCTCGGCCGCCGGCCGGGTCCCCGCACAGCCCGGCGCCGGGCGGCGCCGTACGGCCGCCCTCCGCGGGCTCCGGCCCCCGGCGGCGCGGCAACGCCTCCGGTACGCGCTGTGGGCCGCCGGGGGAGCCGTGCTGCTCGCCCTGCCCTTCTACCTGGACCGGTTCTGGCTCCAGGCCGGCCTGTTCGCCATCGCCGCCGGGATCGGGGCGATCGGCCTCAACCTGCTCACCGGGGCCACCGGCCAGCTCTCCATGGGGCACGCCTTCTTCCTGGCCGTCGGCGCGTACGGGTACTGCGTACTGGCCGGCGACGGCGGCCGCTCCGGCGGCCACCAGCTCGTCGGCCTGGGCCTGCCGAGCTGGCTGGCGGCGGTCCTCGCCGTCGCCCTCGCGGGAGCCGCCGGAGGCCTCTTCAGCCCCATCGCCGGCCGGCTGCGCGGCGCCTACCTCGGCATCGCCACCCTCGCGCTGATCTTCATCGGCCAGCACGTGCTGTTCAACGCCACCGCCCTCACCGGCGGCTTCAACGGCCGCGCCGTCGAGCCGCTGTCCCTCCTCGGCCTCACCTTCGACGACACCGAGACCGTCATCGCCGCCGTCCCCTTCCAGTCCGCCGAGAAGCTCTGGTACATCGCCCTGGCCGCGCTCCTGGCCTGCGCCCTGTTCGCCCGCGGAGTCCTGCGCGGACGCCCGGGGCGCGCCCTGAACGCCATCCGCGACCACAACATCGCCGCCGGGGTGATGGGCGTCCCGGTGGCCCGCTACCGCGCCGCCGTCTTCGTCCTGTCCTCCATGTACGCCGGCCTGGCCGGGGTCCTGCTCGCCCTCGTCTTCCGGCGGACCGTTCCCGACTACTTCGGCATGGTGCTGTCCCTCGAGTACCTCGCCATGATCGTGATCGGCGGCCTCGGCACGGTCGCCGGCGCCGTCGTCGGCGCGGCCTTCGTCTCCCTGCTGCCCCAGCTGCTGACCCGGTACAGCGACGCCCTGCCCCTGGTCTCGGCCCCGGGCAGCGGGGGCGTGTCCCCGGGGGAGGCCTCCCGCTACCTGTACGGGGCGGCCGTCGTCGCGGTGGTCCTGTTCCTCCCCGGCGGCCTGTCCCGCCTCCGCCCCTCCCAGCCCGCACGCCCCCCGAAGAAGGAGCCAGCGTGACCAGAGCCCGTACGGCCCGCCCCGACCGGCGCGCCCGACTCGGTACGGCGGCCCTCGCCGCCGCGATCGTCCTCACCGCCGCCGGATGCAGCTCCAAGGCGGGCGGCGGCACCGAGGACAAGCAGGCCGAGGACGGCCTGAAGACCGGCAAGGGGGTCTCCGCCACCGCGATCCGGCTCGGCGCCCTCACCGACATGACCGGTGTCTACGCCTCCCTCGGCAAGAGCGTCACCCAGGCCCAGCAGCTCTGGATCAAGCAGGCCAACGCCTCCGGCGGGATCTGCGGCCGGCAGGTGGAGCTCACCGTCCGCGACCACGGCTACGACCCGCAGAAGGCGCTCGCCGCCTACACCGAGCTGGAGCCCGAGGTGCTGGGCTTCGCCCAGTTCATCGGGTCGCCGTTCGTCGCCGCGGTCGAGGACCGCGTCGACGGCCAGGACAAGGGGCTGGTCATCCCCCAGGCCTGGTCCGCCTCACTGCTGGGCAGCCCGTACATCCGCACGGTGGGGGCCACGTACGACATCGAGACGGTCAACGCGATCGGCTACCTCCTCGACGAGAAGCGCATCGCCTCCGGGGACAGGATCGGCCACGTCTACTTCGAGGGGGACTACGGCGAGAACGCCCTGGCGGGGGCGAAGCACGCGGCGAAGGAAGCCGGTCTCACCGTCGTCGAGCAGAAGATCAAGCCCACCGACAACGACATGTCGGCGCAGGTGGCCGCCCTCAAGCAGGCCGGGGTCAAGGCGGTGGTGATCAGTGCGGGGCCCCGGCAGGCGGCCTCGCTGGTCGGGGTCGCCGCGGCCGGCGGCTGGAACGTCCCCGTGGTCGGCAACAACTCCGCCTTCGCACCCCAGCTGCTGGCCACCCCGGCGGGCGCGGCCCTGCAGAAGGACTACTACGTCGCCTCGTCCACCCTCCCGATCGGCTCGGCCGAGCCGGGCCCGGCGGCCTTGGCCGCCGCCTACAAGGCGCAGTACCCGGACGCGGGCCTCGACAACGGCGTGGTGGCCGGGTACTCGGCCGCGGCGGTCTACGGCGAGGCCCTGAAGAAGGCCTGCGCCGACAAGGACCTCACCCGTGAGGGCGTCGGCAAGGCCCTGCTGGGCCTGAAGTCCTTCGACAACGGCTTCGGCATCGTGCACGACTTCTCCGACCCGAAGGCCCCCTCCACCCGGCAGAGCGTGATCATGAAGCCGGACGCGCAGACCCCCGGGGGCCTGAAGCTGGTCAAGCCGGCGGCGGTCGCCCCGGCGGCCGAGAAGTTCACCCCCGCGGGCTGAGCCCGCACCCCGCCGCCCCGTACCGCAGGGGAGACGACGAGAGGGGCCCCGGATGCCTTCTGGCATCCGGGGCCCCTCTCGCACGCGTGGAGCCGGCCCGGCGTTACGGCTGGGCGGCCCGCGCCTCGCGGCGGTTGTGCCGGATGGTGTTGGCCCTCCGGGTCGTCGCGAACAGCGGGATGGTGGCCGCCAGCGCGATCTGGAGCGCACAGCCGGCCTGCAGCAGGAGCTGGCCGCCCGGGGCGTCGAACGCCCAGGCCGCCAGCAGGCCCATCGCCCCGACGATCCAGCTGAGCATCGCCACCGCGAGGACACCCCGCGGCTTGGGGTACTCGACCCGGCTCACCATCAGCCAGGCCACACCGATGATCGCCAGCAGCGTCGGTACGAACGGGAGCTCCAGCAGCACGATCGAGACGACCGTCAGGGCGCCGAAGGGGCTCGGCATGCCCTGGAACATGCCGTCCTTCATCGTCACGCAGCTGAATCTCGCGAGTCTGAGCACCACCGCGAGCAACACCACGATCGCCGCCAGCGCCGACATCTTCTGGTCCGCGTCGACGGCGACCATGCCGTAGACGAGCACGAAGTACGCGGGCGCCAGACCGAAGCTGATCAGGTCGGACAGGTTGTCGAGCTCGGCGCCCATCGGCGAGCTGCGCAGCTTGCGGGCCACGATGCCGTCGAAGAGGTCGAAGACCGCGGCGAGCAGCATCAGTATCACGGCCGTCGCGGCGCTGTTGCGCGCCATGCCCGTCTCACCGCTGCCGGTGAGGTGCGGGATGAGGATTCCGGTGGTGGTGAAGTACACCGCCATGAATCCGCAGGTCGCGTTGCCGAGGGTGAGGGTGTCCGCTATCGACAGCCGCAGCGAGAGCGGCATGTCGTCTTCGACGGAGTCCTCGTCGGCCCGCTCGGGCACCCAGCCCGTGGCAGGAGTCTCAGGGTCAGTCACGGTCAATTCGTGTCACCCCCGCGGTAGTGGCCTGACCGACCTCGACCGCGACCTCGACGCCCTCGGGGAGGTAGATGTCGACGCGGGAGCCGAAGCGGATCAGACCGATGCGTTCGCCCTGCTCCACCTTGGTGCCGGCCGGCAGGTACGGGACGATGCGTCGCGCGACGGCGCCGGCGATCTGCACCATCTCGATGTCGCCGAGCTCGGTGTCGAAGTGCCAGACGACGCGCTCGTTGTTCTCGCTCTCCTTGTTGAACGCCGGGACGAACCCGCCGGGAACGTGCTCCACGGACGTCACCGTGCCCGCGAGGGGCGCGCGGTTGACGTGGACGTTCAGCGGGCTCATGAAGATCGCGACCCGGGTCCGCCCGTCCTTCCACGGCATGATGCTCTGCACCACACCGTCGGCGGGCGAGATGACGCGGCCCTGGGCGATCTCACGCTCGGGGTCGCGGAAGAACCACAGCATGCCCGCGGCGAGCGCGGTGGCGGGCACGGCCGCCGCGGCCCAGCGCCCGGACGTGCGGGCCCGGGCGAGGCTGAGCGCCGCGGTGGCGACGGTCGGCAGGAGCCACGGCGATGCTCCGCGTGCGAGACGTCCACCGAGGATGCCGACGCGAGGTGCAGAGGTTTGGCTGTGGGGCATGGATGACCTTCGTAGCGGGTGGTTGCCGCGCCGCAAACTGGGGGACGGGACGGCGGCTTTACTGGAATGCTATCGGTTGCGTGCAACAACTGGGCAAGCCAGAAGCCGAGTCGATGGCCGTCGGCCAGTGACTGAGGGTGATCCCTTGGCGACGAACGCGTGGACGATTCGCCGCAAAGGGTACTTTCAGCCCTGGAGTCGGTACTCCTCGAGCAGGCGCCGCCCGATGATCATTTTCTGGATCTCGGCCGTACCTTCACCGATCAGCAGCATCGGCGCCTCCCGGTAGAGGCGCTCGATCTCGTACTCCTTCGAGAAGCCGTACCCGCCGTGAATGCGGAACGCGTCCTCCACCACCTCTTTGCAGTACTCGGAGGCGAGGTACTTCGCCATCCCTGCTTCGAGGTCGTTTCGTTCCCCGGAGTCCTTTTTGCGTGCTGCATTCACCATCATCGCATGGGCGGCTTCGACCTTGGTAGCCATCTCGGCCAGCTTGAACTGGATGGCCTGGTGCTCGGCGATCGCCTTGCCGAAAGTGTGACGTTGCTGGGCATAGGAGACACCCAGTTCGAAGGCACGCTGAGCGACACCGCAGCCACGCGCCGCCACGTTGACGCGGCCGACTTCGACCCCGTCCATCATTTGGTAAAACCCTCGGCCCGTCTGTCCGCCGAGGACGCGATTGGCCGGAATGCGCAGTCCGTCCATGATGAGCTCGGTCGTGTCGACGCCCTTGTAGCCCATCTTGTCGATCTTGCCCGGGATCGTCAGGCCCGGACGGACCTCACCGAAGCCGGGCTCCTTCTCGACGAGGAAGGTCGTCATCGACTTGTGGGGGGCCGTGCCCTCCGGGTGTCCTTCGTCACTTCGGACCAGGACGGCCACCAGGGTGGAGGTGCCGCCGTTCGTCAGCCACATCTTCTGGCCGTTCAGGACGTACTCGTCGCCGTCCTTCACCGCCTTCGAGGTGATGGCCGACACGTCCGAGCCCAGTCCGGGCTCGGACATCGAGAACGCCCCGCGCACCTCGCCCAGCGCCATCCGCGGCAGGAAGTGGTCCTTCTGCTCCTGCGTGCCGTGCTGCTTGAGCATGTAGGCCACGATGAAGTGCGTGTTGATGATCCCCGAGACGGACATCCAGCCCCGGGCGATCTCCTCGACGCACAGGGCGTACGTCAGGAGCGACTCGCCCAGGCCGCCGTACTCCTCCGGGATCATCAGGCCGAAGAGGCCGAGCTCCTTGAGGCCGTCGACGATGTCCTGGGGGTACTCGTCGCGGTGCTCCAGCTGGGTGGCGACCGGGATGATCTCCTTGTCGACGAACTCCCGGACGGTCTTGAGGATCTCCCGCTGGACGTCGTTGAGCCCGGCGGTCTGGGCGAGTCGGGCCATGGCTACTTCCCCTGTTCCTTCAGCGTGGGGCGGCCGGGCTGCTCGCCGCCGCGCTCCTTGATGTACGTCTCGGTCGGGACCATCACCTTGCGCCGGAAGACGCAGACGAGGGTGCCGTCCTGCTTGTAGCCCTTGGTCTCCACGTAGACGATGCCGCGGTCGTTCTTCGACTTCGACGGGGTCTTGTCGAGGACCGTGGTCTCGCCGTAGATCGTGTCGCCGTGGAAGGTCGGCGCCACGTGCCGCAGCGACTCGATCTCCAGGTTGGCGATGGCCTTCCCGGAGACGTCCGGCACGGACATGCCGAGCAGCAGCGAGTAGATGTAGTTGCCCACGACCACGTTCTTGCCGAAGTCGGTCGTGTTCTCGGCGTAGTTGCTGTCCATGTGGAGCGGGTGGTGGTTCATGGTCAGCAGACAGAAGAGGTGGTCGTCGTACTCGGTGACCGTCTTCCCGGGCCAGTGCTTGTAGACCGCCCCGACCTCGAACTCTTCGTACGTGCGTCCGAACTGCATCGCGCTACGCCTCCGGGATCTCGAACTTGCTGGTGCGCTGCATGCCCGCGGCCCGGCCCTTGCCCGCGACGACCAGGGCCATCTTGCGGCTGGCCTCGTCGATCATCTCGTCGCCGAGCATCGCCGAGCCCTTCTTGCCGCCGGCCTCCGAGGTGCACCAGTCGTACGCGTCGAGGATCAGCTCGGCGTGGTCGTAGTCCTCCTGGGAGGGGGAGAAGACCTCGTTCGCCGCGTCGACCTGGCCCGGGTGCAGCACCCACTTGCCGTCGAAGCCCAGCGCCGCCGCCCGGCCCGCCACCTCGCGGTAGGCGTCCACGTCGCGGATCTGGAGGAAGGGGCCGTCGATCGCCTGGAGGTTGTGCGTGCGCGCCGCCATGAGGATGCGCATGAGGATGTAGTGGTAGGCGTCCGCGCCGTAGCCGGGCGGCTGCATGCCCACGACGAGCGTCTTCATGTTGATCGAGGCCATGAAGTCGGCCGGGCCGAAGATGATCGTCTCCAGCCGGGGGGAGGCGGCGGCGATCTCGTCGACGTTCACCAGGCCCTTGGCATTCTCGATCTGCGCCTCGATGCCGATCTTGCCGACCTCGAAGCCCATCGTCTTCTCGATCTGGGTCAGGAGCAGGTCGAGGGCGACGATCTGCTGGGCGTCCTGGACCTTCGGCAGCATGATGCAGTCGAGGTTCTGGCCCGCGCCCTCCACGACGGTGATCACGTCGCGGTACGTCCAGTGGGTGGTCCAGTCGTTGACGCGCACGACGCGGGTCTTGCCGGTCCAGTCGCCGTTGTTCAGCGCGTCCACGATCGTGTGGCGGGCGCCCTCCTTGGCGAGCGGCGCGCAGGCGTCCTCCAGGTCAAGGAAGACCTGGTCGGCCGGCAGGCCCTGGGCCTTCTCCAGGAAGCGCGGGTTCGACCCCGGGACCGCGAGGCAGGAGCGACGCGGGCGAAGGCGGTTCACCGGGTGGACTGGCGTGGTCATGCGGGGACCTCCGTGCTTGCAACGATTTCGAGAGGGGCGAGCTTGTTGGCCTTGCGGATCTCGTCGACGATACGGCCGATGATCTCCGTGATGCCGAAGTCCTTCGGCGTGAAGACGGCGGCGACACCGGCTGCCTTGAGTGTGATGGCATCCGCATTCGGAATGATGCCGCCGACGATGACGGGGATGTCACCCGCCCCCGCCGCGCGGAGCCGTTCGAGGACGTCGGGGACGAGCGCGCAGTGCGAGCCGGACAGGATGGACAGCCCGACGCAGTGCACGTCCTCGGCCAGGGCCGCCGAGGAGATCTCCTCGGGCGTCAGCCGGATTCCCTGGTAGACCACCTCGAAGCCCGCGTCGCGGGCCCGGACGGCGATCTGCTCGGCGCCGTTGGAGTGCCCGTCCAGGCCGGGCTTGCCGACCAGCAGCCGCAGTCGGCCCGCGCCGAGGTCGTCGGCCGTGCGGGAGACCTTCTCGCGGACGAGGGCCATCGGCGTGCCCTTCTCGGCGGTGACCGCCACCGGGGCCGAGGAGACCCCGGTCGGGGCGCGGAACTCGCCGAACACCTCGCGGAGCGCGCTCGACCACTCGCCGGTGGTGACACCGGCCCGGGCGCACTCCAGGGTGGCCTCCATGAGGTTCTCGGTCCCCGCCGCGGCCTCCTTGAGGCGCTCCAGGGCCTGCCGGGTGGTGGGGAAGACGAACGGGTCGCCGTTCCCCTGCCGGTCCGAGGACTCGTGCCGCTCGGCCCGCCAGCGGCGGATGCGCTCGACGGTGAGCGCCTCCACCGCCGGGTCCACGGTCATGATGGCGCCGTCCAGGTCGGAGGTGAGCGGGTTCTCCTCCGTCTGCTCGTAGCAGTTGACACCGACGATCTTGTCCTCGCCGGACTCGATCCGGGCCCGCCGCTCGGCGTGCGAGGAGACCAGCTGCGACTTCAGGTAGCCGGACTCGACGGCCGCCATCGCGCCGCCCATCTCCTGGATCCGGTCGATCTCGGCCAGGCAGTCGGCGACCAGGGAGTCGACTTTGGCCTCGATGACGTGGGATCCGGCGAAGATGTCCTCGTACTCCAGCAGGTCGCTCTCGTGCGCCAGGACCTGCTGGATGCGCAGCGACCACTGCTGGTCCCAGGGCCGGGGCAGGCCCAGCGCCTCGTTCCAGGCGGGCAGCTGCACGGCGCGGGCGCGGGCGTCCTTGGAGAGGGTGACCGCCAGCATCTCCAGCACGATGCGCTGGACGTTGTTCTCCGGCTGGGCCTCGGTCAGTCCGAGGGAGTTGACCTGGACGCCGTACCGGAAGCGCCGCTGCTTGTCGTTCTCGATGCCGTATCGCTCACGGGTGACCTTGTCCCAGATGCGGCCGAAGGCGCGCATCTTGCACATCTCCTCGACGAAGCGGACGCCCGCGTTCACGAAGAAGGAGATCCGCGCGACGACCTCGCCGAACCGCTCCTTGGGCACCTGCCCCGAGTCGCGGACCGAGTCCAGCACGGCGATGGCCGTGGACATCGCGTACGAGATCTCCTGGACCGGGGTGGCCCCCGCCTCCTGCAGGTGGTAGCTGCAGATGTTGATCGGGTTCCACTTCGGGATGTGGTTGACCGTGTACGCGATCATGTCGGTCGTCAGGCGGAGGGACGGCCCGGGCGGGAAGACGTGAGTCCCGCGCGAGAGGTACTCCTTGACGATGTCGTTCTGGGTGGTGCCCTGGAGCTGGGAGATGTCCGCCCCCTGCTCCTCGGCGGCCACCTGGTAGAGCGCCAGCAGCCACATGGCGGTGGCGTTGATCGTCATCGAGGTGTTCATCTGCTCCAGGGGGATGTCCTGGAACAGCCGCCGCATGTCGCCCAGATGGGAGACCGGGACCCCGACCCGGCCCACCTCGCCGCGGGCGAGGACGTGGTCGGGGTCGTAGCCGGTCTGGGTCGGCAGGTCGAACGCGACCGACAGGCCGGTCTGGCCCTTGGCGAGGTTGCGGCGGTACAGCTCGTTGGACGCCTCGGCCGTGGAGTGGCCGGCGTACGTCCGCATGAGCCACGGACGGTCCTTCTGGCGCTCTGTCATCTCAGGCTGTCCCTTGGCCTCGGACGTCTCAGACGTTGCGGAAGCGGTTGATGGCGTCGAGGTGCGTCGCCCGCATCTCGTGGTCGCGCACGCCCAGGCCCTCCTCGGGGGCCAGCGCGAGGACGCCGACCTTGCCCTGGTGGAGGTTGCGGTGGACGTCGTAGGCGGCCTGGCCGGTCTCCTCCAGGGAGTAGACCTTCGAGAGGGTGGGGTGGATCTTGCCCTTGGCGATCAGGCGGTTGGCCTCCCACGCCTCGCGGTAGTTCGCGAAGTGCGAGCCGATGATCCGCTTGAGGGACATCCACAGGTAGCGGTTGTCGTACTCGTGCATGTAGCCCGAGGTCGAGGCGCACGTGGTGATCGTGCCGCCCTTGCGGGTGACGTAGACGCTCGCGCCGAAGGTCTCGCGGCCGGGGTGCTCGAAGACGATGTCGATGTCCTCGCCGCCGGTCAGTTCGCGGATGCGCTTGCCGAAGCGCTTCCACTCCTTGGGGTCCTGGGTGTGCTCGTCCTTCCAGAACTTGTAGCCCTCGGCGTTGCGGTCGATGATCGCGGTCGCGCCCATCGCCCGGCAGATGTCGGCCTTCTGGTCGCTGGAGACGACACAGATCGGGTTGGCGCCGCCGGCCAGTGCGAACTGGGTGGCGTAGGAGCCGAGGCCGCCGCTCGCGCCCCAGATCAGGACGTTGTCGCCCTGCTTCATGCCGGCGCCGTTGCGGGAGACCAGCTGGCGGTAGGCGGTGGAGTTCACCAGGCCGGGGGAGGCGGCCTCCTCCCAGCTGAGGTGGCCGGGCTTGGGCATCAGCTGGTTGGACTTGACGAGGGCGATCTCCGCCAGTCCGCCGAAGTTGGTCTCGAAGCCCCAGATGCGCTGCTCGGGGTCGAGCATCGTGTCGTTGTGGCCGTCGGAGGACTCCAGCTCGACCGAGAGGCAGTGCGCGACGACCTCGTCGCCCGGCTGCCAGGCGTTCACGCCGGGCCCGGTGCGCAGGACGACGCCCGCGAGGTCGGAGCCGATGACGTGGTAGGGCAGGTCGTGGCGCTTGCTGAGCTCCGACAGGCGGCCGTAGCGCTCCAGGAAGCCGAAGGTGGACACCGGCTCGAAGATCGAGGTCCAGACGGAGTTGTAGTTGACCGAGGAGGCCATGACGGCCACCAGGGCCTCGCCGGGGCCGAGTTCCGGCACCGGCACCTGATCGAGGTGCAGGGACTTGCGCGGGTCCTTCTCGCGGGTGGTGAGCCCTGCGAACATCTCCTGCTCGTCCTTGTGCACGGTGACCGCGCGGTAGGAGTCGGGGAGCGGCAGGGCCGCGAAGTCGGCGGCCGTAGCGGCCTGCGACTGGATCGCGTCCAGGATGTCCTTCACGGTAGAGCCTCCGGCATGAGCGCTGTTGAGGGTGCGCTGGGGGATACGCGTCGCGTGCGTGAGAGCGTGTGGGTGGGTGGTGCGTGGTGCTGTGTGCCGTCGGTTCCGGCTGAGCGGTCGTGCGGGCGACGCCCGTGGTGAGGCGTGCGGTGCCTGGTGACGCAGGCATCCGGGGCGCGTTCCGTGCCGAGTGGGCGTGGGCCGCGGGGACATCCGGACGAGATTCAACGTATGGCACCCGGTGTCACTCAGCAAGGCACCGCGTGCCAAAACTTTCTCTCATTTGCCGATTGACCTGCGCACATGAGCGATGATCGATCAGAGTTACCGGCGAGTAGGGGCAAGCCGGACAAACGCAGAGGGCCGCCCCCGGTGCGGGGGCGGCCCTCTGTGACGCGTGTCGCTTCGTGTGTCGTTCCGTGTCCTGCTCCGCCCGGCTGCCTGCCGCGCGGTGCGCGGCTACGTGCCGCGCAGTGCCTCTTCGATGGTCCGCATGACCTCGTCCAGCGGGGCGTCCGTCCGGGCCACCGCCACCAGCACCTCGCCCTGCGTACGGACCGCCGCCGGCGCCGCCGGGGCCGTCGTCAGCGTCCGGCCCGCGCCGATGCCCGACCCGAAGGTCCTGCGCACGATCGAGAAGGCGTGGTCCAGCTGCGCCTCCACGTCCCCCTGGCCGCCCGCCCGCAGCCAGCGGCGCAGCACGTGGTTGTGGGCGGTCACGACCGCCGAGGCGGCCACCTCGGCGAGCAGCGGGTCGTCATTGCCGTCGTGCTGCTCGTGCTCGTCGAAGTGGGCGAGCAGGTAGCGCGTGAACAGCCGCTCGTACCGGGCCACCGACGCGATCTCCCGCTCGCGCAGCGCCGGCACCTCCCGGGTCAGCCGGTAGCGCTCCACCGACACCGCGGGCGAGGCGGCGTACATCTTCATGACCTCCTTGATCCCGCGGCACACCGTGTCGAGCGGGTGCTCGTGCGCCGGGGCCACGTCGAGGACGGCCTCGGCGCGGGTCAGGGTGTCGTCGTGGTCCGGGAAGATCGCCTCTTCCTTGGACCGGAAGTGCCGGAAGAAGGTCCGCCGTGCCACGCCCGCGGTCGCGGCGATCTCGTCGACCGTGGTCGCCTCGTACCCCTTGGTCGCGAACAGCTCCATGGCCGCCGCCGCCAGCTCGCGCCGCATCTTGAGCCGCTGGGCGGCCGCCTTGGTGCCGGCCGGGCTCTCCGGGGCGTCGGAGGCGGAGGCGCGGGGCGAGGTCTTGGCGGGCTGGGACATAGAGCGAAAGTACTTCATCCGCGCCGGGGAGCGCGCCTGCGGGGGGTGGGACGGGGATGGATGCGGGGGAGGGCCCGCACTGGGCTCGGGAGGGTATGTCCGCCGTGAGGGTCCGGCGGACCCGAGCAGCCCTCCCCACGTATCCGGCTCGTGGCCCGGCCTGGGGTTACCGGCGGGCGTACTCACGGAATCCGCGGCCGGTCTTCCGGCCGAGGCAGCCCGCCGCCACCAGGTGCTCCAGCAGCGGGGAGGGGGCCAGGCCCGGGTCGCGGAACTCCTTGTGGAGGACCTTCTCGATCGCCAGCGAGACGTCCAGGCCGACCACGTCGAGGAGCTCGAAGGGCCCCATCGGGTAGCCGCCGCCCAGCTTCATCGCGGCATCGATCTGGTCGAGGCTCGCGTAGTGCTGCTCCAGCATCTTGACCGCGTTGTTGAGGTACGGGAACAGCAGCGCGTTCACGATGAAGCCCGCCCGGTCCCCGCAGTCCACCGGGTGCTTGCGCACCTTGACGCAGATCTCGCGGACGGTGGCGTGCACGTCGTCGGCGGTCAGCACCGTGCGGACCACCTCGACCAGCTTCATCGCCGGTGCGGGGTTGAAGAAGTGCATGCCGATCACGTCCTGCGGACGCGAGGTCACCCGGGCGACCGCGATCACCGGCAGCGAGGAGGTGGTCGTGGCCAGCACCGCGCCCGGCTTGCAGACCTTGTCCAGCGCCGCGAACAGCTCCTGCTTGACCGCCAGGTCCTCGGCGACCGCCTCCACGGCCAGGTCCACCTCCGCGAAGGCGTCCAGCGAACCGGCCGGGGTGACCCGCGCCAGGGTCTGCGCGGCCGCCTCCTCGGTCAGCCGGCCCTTGGCCACCGCACGGCCGAGGGACTTCCCGATCGCGGCCTTCGCCGCCTCGGCCTTCTCCTGGCTGCGGGCCGCCAGCACCACGGCGAAGCCGGACTGCGCGAAGACCTGCGCGATCCCGCTCGCCATCGTGCCCGAGCCGGCCACGCCGACCGAGCTGACGGGACGGCCCCGGCCCGCCCCGTCCCCCTCCGCCGGGGTCTGGGCGTCGCGGACCACCGCGGAGCTGCCCGGGGCCTCGTACGTGTAGAAGCCGCGTCCGGACTTCTGACCGGTCAGACCGGCCTCGGCGAGGTGCCCGAGGATCGGGGCCGGGGCGTGCAGCCGGTCGCCGGAGGAGGTGTACATGGCCTCCAGGACGGTGCGGGCGGTGTCCACGCCGATCAGGTCGAGCAGCGCCAGCGGCCCCATCGGCAGACCGCAGCCGAGCCGCATCGCCGCGTCGATGTCCTCCCGGGAGGCGTACTTCGACTCGTACATGGCGGCGGCCTGGTTGAGGTAGCCGAAGAGCAGGCCGTCGGCGACGAAGCCGGGGCGGTCGCCGACCGAGACGGGCTCCTTGCCCAGGGCGCGGGCCAGCTCGGTGACCGCCTCGACGGCCGGCGGGGCGGTGAGGACCGAGGAGACCACCTCGACCAGCTTCATGGCCGGGGCCGGGTTGAAGAAGTGCAGGCCGAGCACCCGCTCGGGGTGCCGCGACTCGGCGGCGAGCCGGGTCACCGACAGGGCGTTGGTCCCGGTGGCCAGGATCGTGTCGGGCCGGACCACCGCGTCGAGCTCGCGGATGACCTGCTGCTTGGCCTCGTACGACTCGGGCACGACCTCGATCACGAGGTCGGCCTCGGCGGCCGCGCCCAGGTCCGTGAAGGTGCGGAAGCGGGCGAGGACGTCCGCGCGGTCCTGCTCGGTGAGCTGCTCGCGGGCCACGGAGCGGGCGGTCGCCGCTTCGAGGGAGGCGGACGCCCGGCCGGCGGCGGCCTCGCTGACGTCGATGCCGATGACCTCGTGGCCGGCGCGGGCGAGGACCTCGGCGATGCCGGAGCCCATCGTGCCGAGGCCGACGACGGCGATGGTCTGGAGGGAGGACTGACTGGACGGACGGTCCATCGAGGGACTCCAGTGGAAGAGGGTGACGACTGAGGGGACGCGCGCGGCGCACAGTGCGCGCGGATGCCGTACGGGAAGCCGTGCGGCGAGGACCCCGCGGGAGCGTGCCCGGGGCCCGGGGGCCCGCAGGCGCGAAAGCCCGGGGTGAGGCGGCGGCGGAACCCTGTCCCGGGGCCCGCGCCGTGAGGTCGTGCAGAACCGACTGGCACGGGGCGGCTGCGTCACCAGGCCGCCCTCGTACGTGTTGTCACGACCATAACCCGTCGGTAACTGGTCTGCCAGAGTGCGGAGATGTGACCTGTACCGCCGAAATGTACCGATCATCGATCATCGATCATCGGCATTGTCCGAAACCCGGGGTACCTGCCGCCGCACCCCCCTAGGGTGGCCGGGTGAACGACGTGCTGGAACGCCTGCGGGCGGAGGCGGGACCGTCACCGGAGTACGAGGTGCTCCTGACGGCGCAGCCGGAGGCCCTGGCCGCCTCCCTGACCTCGGCCGGCCTGCCCCTGTGGGCCCGCGAGCTGGCCGCGTACCGGCTGGGCATGGCGGGGGACCGGCGGGCCTTCGAATCCCTCGTGCTGCTGCTCAACCACCGGGACCCGCCCCGCTGCGCGGCCGCCGCCACGGCCCTCGCCGTCCTCGCCGACCCGCGCACCGCCCGCGCCGCGGCCGCCCTCGCCACGAACGACCTGCGCACCGCCTATGCCCTCCACCCCGTCCGGCTGCTCACCGCGCTGCGCGCCCCGGAGTCCGCTCCGGCGCTGATGGCCACGCTGTCCCGGCTGCTCTCCCCGCACGACCCGTACTGGCGGGTGGCCCTGGCCTGCGTCGAGGGACTCGGGACGCTCGGCGATCCGCGCGCCCGCGACCTGCTGGTGCGCGCCCAGTCCCACCCCCGCCTCGCGGTGGCGGCGACCGCCGCCCTGCGCGCGCTCGACTGACGGGCCCGGCCCGAACGGCCGCCGGAGGCAAGGGCCTTGGCGGCGCCGGAATCCCGGAGGCCTTCGCGGCGCAGCCGCCGACCCGAGGTCTTCGAGCCGCCGCGGTCCCGGGGTCCTCGCGGCGCCGCCGGCCCGAGGGGGCGGGTGGCGGCGCCGCGGCCGGACCCCGGGGCTAGCCGCGGAAGCCGAGCAGGCCGTGCAGGGCCGCGCCGCCCGCCGAGGGCGGGACCGCGCGGGTCGCCGGGGTCGGCTTGGGCTCCGCCTGGGCGGCGCAGGTGGCGTCCGCGGCCCGGCCCGTGCTCAGGTACGCCGCCACCTTCTCGTCCAGGCACTTGTTGCCGCTGAGGGCGACCCCGTGATTGCCGCCGCCCTCCTCGACCACCAGCGCCGAGCCCTTCAGCCGGTCCCGCATGGCGAGCGCGCCCCGGAAGGGGGTCGCCGCGTCCTCGGTCGCCTGGAGCAGCAGGGCCGGCGGGAGTTCGGCGTTGGTCACGTCCGGGGCCCGCAGCTGCTCCGTCGGCCAGAACGCGCACGGGGCGTTGTACCAGGCGTTGTTCCAGGTCATGAACGGCGCCGCGGCGTGCGTGCGCCACATGTCCGCGCGCCACCGGTTCCAGTCCTTCGGCCAGGCCGAGTCCCGGCACTGCACCGCCGTGTACACGCTGTAGCCGTTGCCCGCCGAGGGCGCCACCGCGCCGAACCGCTCGTACGCCGCCACCAGCGGCTTCGGGTCCCCCTCCCGCGCGTACGCGGCGAAGGCCTCGGCGAGGCCCGGCCAGTAGCCGTTGTAGTAGGCGCCCGGCATGTACGTGTCCTCCAGCTCGGCCGGACCGACCTTGCCGCCCGCGGGCGTCCCGCGCAGCGCCTCCCGCATCGCGTACCAGCGCTCCTCGACGGCCTTCGGGACGCTGCCCAGCCGGTAGGTGGCGTCGTACTTCGCCACCCAGGCGAGGAAGGCCTTGTGGCGGGAGTCGAAGGCCCGGTCCTGCGCGAGGTTGTCCTCGTACCAGACCCCGCCCGGGTCCACCACGGAGTCCAGGACGAGGCGGTGCACCCGGCCCGGGTGGAGCTTGGCGTACACCGCCCCCAGGTAGGTCCCGTACGAGTAGCCGAAGTAGCTGATCCGCGCGGCGCCGAGGGCGGTGCGCACCGCCTCGATGTCGCGGGCGGCCGAGACGGTGTCGATGTACGGCAGTACGTCCGCGTACCGGGTGCCGCAGGACTCGGCGAAGGAGCGCACCCGCTCCAGGTTGGCGCGCTCGGTGGCGGCGTCGCGCGGTACGGAGTCCGGGCGGACGGGGTCGAAGTGCCCGGCCCCGCAGTCCAGGGCGGGCTCGCTCCTGCCGACGCCCCGGGGGTCGAAGCCGATCACGTCGAACCGGGAGGCCACGTCCTCGGGGAGGGCGGAGGCGACGAACCCGGCCAGGGCGCGGCCGCTGCCGCCCGGCCCGCCCGGATTGACCAGCAGGGGGCCCTGGGACGCGGCGGCGGTGTGCGGGACCCGGGTCAGGGCCAGCGAGATCTGCCGCCCGCCGGGCCGGGCGTGGTCGAGCGGGACCTTGAGGGAGGCGCACTGGAGGGTGGGATAGCGGGGGGTCGCGCAGCCGCTCCAGTGCAGGGCCGCCTTCGCCGGGGCGGGCGCCGGGGCCGGGGCGGCGCCGGCCGGGCCCGCGAGGGCCGCGGCCACGGTGGAGATCGACAGCAGGACGGCGGCGCGCTTCTTCGCGGCGCCCTTCTTCAGGGGGTGCAGCATGGGGCCTCCCAGCCGAGGGTTCTGGGCGGAATCGTCCAGGAAACCGCGTCCGGAAGACGGGATTGGGCTGCCCATTGGCCCGATGTGATGACCTTTCACCGGGCGCCGGGGCTCACAGGAGCGTGAGCTGGGTCGCCTCCCCGCGCACGTGCCCCGCGGGCGGCTCGCCGGGCCGCTCGGGGGTGACGATCCGGCGTGCCGCTCCCGGGCCGTTCGGGCCGATGCCGAATTCGGCCGCCAGTTCGTGGACTTGGCGGGTGATCTGCCGCTGGTACCAGGTGGGCGCGTACGAGCCGCCCGCGTACATCCGCTCGTACCGCCCGACCAGGTGCGGGTGGTGTCCGGCCAGCCAGGACAGGAACCACTCGCGCGCCCCGGGCCGCAGATGGAGTACCAGGGGTGTCACGGAGGTGGCGCCGGAGGCGGCGACGGCCCGGACGGTGTCCCGCAGCTGCTCCGGGGCGTCCCCGAGGAAGGGGACCACCGGAGCCATCAGCACCCCGCACTCGATCCCGGCGTCGGTCAGGGCCCGTACGGCGCCCAGCCGGGCGGAGGGCGAGGGCGTGCCCGGCTCCACGGTCCGCCACAGCGCGGCGTCGGTGAAGCCCGCGGACACGCTGACGCCGACGTCGGTGACCTCGGCGGCCTGCCGCAGCAGGGGGAGGTCGCGCAGGATCAGCGTGCCCTTGGTGAGGATGGAGAACGGGTTGGCCCGGTCGCGCAGCGCCTCGATGATCCCGGGCATCAGCCGGTAGCGGCCCTCGGCCCGCTGGTAGCAGTCGACGTTGGTGCCCATGGCGATGTGCGCGCCCGTCCAGCGGCGGGCACCCAGCTCGCGGCGCAGCAGCTCGGGGGCGTTGACCTTGACGACGATCTGCGAGTCGAATCCGAGCCCCGTATCCAGGTCGAGATAGGAGTGGGTCTTGCGGGCGAAGCAGTACACGCAGGCGTGGCTGCAGCCCCGGTAGGGGTTGACGGTCCACTCGAACGGCATGCGGGAGGCGCCGGGCACCCGGTTGACGATCGAGCGCGCCCGCACCTCGTGGAAGGTGATCCCGCGGAACTCGGGGGTGTCGAAGGTCCGGGTGACGACGGCGTCCGCCCCGAACAGGGCGGCCGGCCCGGTGGTCCGCCGTCCGTCCCCGGGCTCCTCGGTCAGATGGTCCCAGCGCATGAGCGCCTCCCTCGGTAGCTCTGAGCCGAGAATAGAACAAACGTTCCCATGATCGTGCGGAGCCGTGTCGGCCGTCCCGTGCGACCCCGGATTTGGGCAGCCGCCCCCCGAGGTGGTTGGCTTCGCCGTGACGAGCGATCACAACTGCTGGAGGAACAGCCATGGCGCAGGTCGAGGCCACCACGGAGCGGATCATCGCGGCCGACGCGGAAACCGTGTTCGACGCGCTGGCGGACTACAGCGGGACCCGGGGCAAGGTGCTGCCCGAGCACTTCAGCGAGTACGAGGTGCGCGAGGGCGGCGACGGCGAGGGCACCCTCGTCCACTGGAAGCTCCAGGCCACCAGCAAGCGCGTGCGCGACTGCCTGCTGGAGGTCACCGAGCCCACCGACGGTCAGCTGGTCGAGACGGACCGCAACTCCTCCATGGTCACCACCTGGGTGGTCACCCCGGCCGGCGAGGGCAGGTCCAGGGTCGTCGCCACCACCGTGTGGAACGGCGCCGGCGGCATCGGCGGCTTCTTCGAGCGGACCTTCGCGCCCAAGGGCCTCGGCCGGATCTACGACACGCTGCTCGCCAATCTGGCCGCCGCGGTCGAGAGCTGAGCGGCGCCCCTTCCGGGTCCTGACGTCCCTTCCGGAGCCCCTTTCGGCCCCCGACGCCCCTTCCGGCCCCGCCGCCGCCCCCTCCGGGCGGGGCGGGGTCGCGCGCCGCGGCGGCTCACCGGTTCGGGTGGAATCCCCGGCCCGCCCCGGGCCGCCGCGCCGCGGGCGTGGCCCCGGGCCGCCGGAGACCGGTACGGCTAGGGTGGCCCCCTGACGCGCGGCGCCCGCGTTGCGTGCGACCGCGTGCAACCGACCGCCCGGGGGCCCGATGAAGATCCTCATCTCCGCCGACATGGAGGGCGCCACGGGCGTCACCTGGCCGGCCGACGTACTGCCCGGCACGCCGCAGTGGGAGCGCTGCCGCTCCCTCTTCACCTCCGACGTGAACGCGGCCGTCCTCGGCTTCTACGACGGCGGCGCGGACCGGGTCGTCGTCAACGAGGCCCACTGGACCATGCGCAACCTGCTGCTGGAGAAGCTCGACGCCCGCGCCGAGATGCTCACCGGCCGCCACAAGTCCCTCTCCATGGTCGAGGGGGTCCAGTACGGCGACGTCGACGGCATCGCCTTCGTCGGCTACCACACGGGCGCCGGCTCCGAAGGGGTCCTCGCCCACACCTACCTCGCCAACTCCATCACGGGGGTCTGGGTCAACGGGGTCCGCGCCAGCGAGGGGCTGCTCAACGCGCACGTCGTCGCCGAGTACGGAGTCCCGGTCGTCCTGGTCACCGGTGACGACCTGACCTGCGTCGACGCCGCCGGCTACGCGCCCGGCGCGGTGACCGTCGCCGTCAAGGACCACGTCTCGCGCTACGCCGCCGTCTGCCGCACCCCCGCGCGCACCGCCGCCGACATCCGCGCCGCGGCCAAGGAGGCCTCAGCCCTCGCGGTGCGCCGCGAACCGGTGCGCGGCGGCCCCTTCACCGTGGAGCTGGAGTTCGACGCCGAGCACCTGGCGATGGCCGCCACGGTCGTCCCCGGGGCGGAGCGGTGCGGAGAGCGCAGGATCGCGTACACCAGCGAGACGATGTACGAGGGGATCCGCACCTTCAAGGCGGTCACGACGGTCGTCTCGGCGGCCGTGGAGGAGCAGTATGGCTGACATGTCCGCAGTCACCGCCGAGGCCGCAGTCACCGCCGGTGCCGCGGCCGCCGCCGACGCCCCGGCTACCGCCGTGGACCGGGTGGCGCTCGACGAGGTCGTCGAGTTCACCTCCGGCCTCATCCGGATCGACACCACCAACCGCGGCGGCGGCGACTGCCGCGAGCGCCCCGCCGCCGAGTACGCCGCCGAGCGGCTCGCCGCCGCCGGCCTGGAGCCGATCCTCCTGGAGCGCACCCCGGGCCGCACCAACGTGGTCGCCCGCATCGCGGGCACCGATCCGTGCGCCGACGCACTCCTCGTCCACGGCCACCTCGACGTGGTTCCCGCCGAGGCCGCCGACTGGAGCGTGGACCCCTTCTCCGGCGAGGTCCGCGACGGCGTGGTCTGGGGCCGCGGCGCCGTCGACATGAAGAACATGGACGCGATGGTCCTGGCCGTCGTGCGCGCCTGGGCGCGGGCCGGGGTGAAACCGCGCCGGGACATCGTGATCGCCTACACCGCCGACGAGGAGGACAGCGCCGTCGACGGCGCCGGCTTCCTCGCCGACCACCACCCGCACCTCTTCGAGGGCTGTACGGAGGGGATCAGCGAATCCGGGGCCTTCACCGTGCACACCGGTCCGGGACGGACCCTCTACCCGATCGCGGCGGGCGAACGCGGCACCGCCTGGCTGAAGTTGACCGCCCACGGCACCGCCGGGCACGGCTCCAAGCCCAACCGGGCCAATGCCGTCAGCCGGCTCGCCGCCGCCGTCGCCCGGATCGGCGCGTACCAGTGGCCGGTCCGGCTCACCCGCACCGTCACCGCCTGCATCACCGAACTCGCCGCCCTCCAGGGCCTGTCGGTAGATCCCGGGGCCCCCGACTTCGCCCTCGAGCCGGTGCTCGCCGCGCTGGGCCCCGCCGCCGCCCTGGTGGAGGCCACGCTCCGCAACAGCGCCAACCCGACGATGCTCAGCGCCGGTTACAAGCTGAACGTGATTCCCGGCCAGGCCACCGGCTACGTGGACGGGCGGATGCTGCCCGGCGGCGAAGCCGAGTTCATCGCCACCCTGGACGCCCTCACCGGACCGGATGTGCACTGGGAGTTCCACCACCGCGAAGTGGCCCTCGAAGCACCCGTCGACGGGCGGACGTACGGGATTCTGCGCGAGTCCGTCGAGCGCTTCGACCCGGACGGGCACGTGGTCCCCTTCTGCATGGCGGGCGGCACCGACGCCAAGCAGTTCTCCCGGCTCGGGGTCACCGGCTACGGCTTCTCCCCGCTCAAGCTGCCGCCCGGCTTCGACTACTGGTCCCTCTTCCACGGCGTGGACGAGCGGGTGCCCGTCGAGGCCCTGCACTTCGGCGTCCGCGTCCTCGACCACGCACTGCGGACCCTGTGAGGGAGGCCCTGTCATGGCGGCGGTGACCCGGCCCTACGGAAGCTGGCCCTCGCCGATCGACGCGGCGCTCGCCGCCTCGCTCGACGGACGCCCCGAGTACCTCGGCACGGTCGGCTCCGAGGTGTGGTGGACCGAGCCCCGGCCGGAGGAGGCCGGGCGCCGCACCCTGGTGCGCCGGCGCCCCGCGGACCCGGGACCCGAGGTCACCGCGCTGCCGGCGCCGTGGAACGTCCGCAGCCGCCTCACCGAGTACGGCGGCCTGCCCTGGGCGGGCGCCGAACGGCCGTCCGGCGGGCCCCTGCTGGTCTTCGCCCACTTCGCCGACCAGCGGCTGTACGCCTTCGAGCCGGACGCCCCCGGTGGCCCCGGGCCCCGGCCGCTCACTCCCCTGTCCCGTCTCGGCGGCGGGCTGCGCTGGGCCGACCCGGTGCTGCGGGGCGGCGAAGTGTGGTGCGTCCTGGAGGAGTTCACCGGCCCGGCGCCCACCGACGTGCGCCGGGTGCTGGCCGCCGTGCCGCTGGACGGGTCGGCCGCGCAGGACCGCTCCCGGATTCGGGAGCTCACCGACGGCCGGTACCGCTTCAGCACCGGGCCCCGGCTCTCCCCGGACGGGCGGCGCGCCGCCTGGATCGTGTGGGACCACCCCCGGATGCCCTGGGACGGCTCGGAGCTCAGGCTGGCCGAGATCACCGCGGACGGGGCGCTCACCGGGGCCCGCACGGTGCTCGGCGGTCCCGGGGAGGCCGTCGCCCAGGTGGAGTGGACGCCCGGCGGGAGCCTCCTCGCGGTGAGCGACCGCGGCGGCTGGTGGAACCCGTACCGGGTGGACCCCGACAGCGGCGGGGCCGTCAACCTGTGCCCCCGGGACGAGGAGTTCGGCGGCCCGCTGTGGAAGCCGGGGATGCGCTGGATCGCCCCGCTGCCCGACGGACCGGTCGCCGTGCTGCACGGCCGGGGCTCCTGCGTCCTGGGCGTCCTGGACCCCGAGAGCGGGGACCTCGTGGACGCGGCGGGGCCGTGGACGGCCTGGCAGCCGACGCTCGCGGTGAGCGGCACCCGGGTCTACGGGGTCGCCGCCAGCCCGCGCAGCGCGTACGAGGTCGTGGAGCTGGACACCGCCACCGGCCACGCGCGCGTGGTGGGCGCGGAGGGCGTCGACCCGGTGGACCCGGCCCACTACCCCGAGCCCCAGAGCCGGACCTTCCTCGGCCCCGACGACCGGGAGATCCACGCCCACGTCTACCCGCCGCACCACCCCGCCGTGCGGGCGGCCGCCGACGAGCTGCCCCCGTACGTGGTGTGGGCGCACGGCGGCCCCGCCGACCACGTGCCGCCCGTGCTCGATCTGCACATCGCCTACTTCACCTCGCGGGGCATCGGGGTGGTCGAGGTGAACTACGGCGGATCCACCGGCTACGGCCGCGCCTACCGCGAACGGCTGCGCGGGCAGTGGGGCGTGGTGGACGTGGAGGACTGCGCCGCGGTGGCCCGGGCGCTGGCCGCCGAGGGCACCGCCGACCCGGACCGCCTCGCCATCCGCGGCGGCAGCGCCGGCGGCTGGACGGCGGCGGCCTCGCTGGCCTCGACCGGTCTGTACGCCTGCGCCGCGATCATCTACCCGGTGCTGGACCTCCTCGGCTTCGCCGCGGAGACCCACGACCTGGAGTCCCGCTACGCGGAGGGCCTCGCCGGCCCGCCGCAGACCCTGGCCGTACGCAGCCGCGAGCGCTCGCCGGTGGCCCGCGCCGACCGGATCACCGCCCCGTTCGTCCTGCTCCAGGGCCTGGACGACGCGGTCTGCCCGCCGGCCCAGGCGGAACGCTTCCTGGCCGTGCTGCGGGGACGGCCCGTGCCGCACGCGTACGTGGCCTTCGAGGGCGAGGGCCACGGCTTCCGGCGCGCGGACACCATGGTCCGGGCGCTGGAGGCCGAACTGTCCCTGTACGCGCAGGTCTTCGGCATCGAACGGGACGACGTCCCGCTGCTCGTACTGCGACCGTAGGGCGAGGCGTCCGGTGCTGTCGCCCCTTCCGGCGACAGCACTACCGGCCCGCGGACGCGTCCCCGCCGGTCCGGATCCAGATGCGCAGCGGTCCCAGCGTGGTGAAGCCCGCGCGCAGGGCCGCGTCGAGGTCACCCCCCGACTCGTAGCCGACGACGGGGAGCCCCGGCCAGCGCGCGGCGACCGCGGTGAGGACGCCGGCCCAGACGGCGCCGACGGGCGCGTCGTCGTGGGCGAACAGGTTGGAGACGCCCACCACGGAGCCGCTCCGGTGCGCGACCGCTCCGGCCGCGATCCGGCCTTCCACGCGCCCCGTCAGGAAGAGGGTCTCCGCGGTCAGCAGGGAGGGGCGGAACAGGCCCGCGGCCTCCTCCCCGCCGCCCCAGGCGGCCTCCCACTCCGCCAGTTCGCCGGCGCCGGCCACCTGCGACCACTGCGGGGACGGGCCGGCGGTCACGGGTGCGGCGCCCGCGGGACGGTGGATCCACTGGGCCTCGAAGAGGACCTCGAAGCCCTCGGGGCCCAGGTCGAGCGCGGCGAAGCTGTCCTTGACCGTGCAGCCGGGGGAGCGGGTGTCGATCCCGGCCGCCAGCGCGGCCTCCGGCGTGCCGCCCCGGGTCAGGGTCACGGCGTCGGGGTAGAGGGGCGGGGTCCGGCGCGCACTGCTCCAGGCGTCCGCCGTGAACGTGCCCGTCAGCCCGTGGGCGCGGCAGACGGCGTCGCACCACTCGGCGTTGTTGCGCGCGGCGGCGAGCAGGAGCGACGGTATGTCGTGGGTGATGATCACGCCGGTGATCCTGTCACAGCTCCTCACCTCGAGCGATGATCTTTTCCCGTACCTCCGGGAGGCCGCCGGGGCGGTCCGCCCCGGGGCGTTCGGGGTTGGTCCTGCGCCGAACGGCGGCCCGGCGCCGGCCCGGGCGGCCCCGGGGCGCCTGCGGTGGCCCGGCGCAGGCCCCGCTGTCGCGCCCCCGGTCAGCCCCCGGCGGGGACCCGGCAGAGGACCTCGCCGTGCAGCACCGAGAACCAGGCGTCCGGGTCGGCGCCCCACGTGTGCCAGGCCGCGGCGGCGGAGGCCAGCTCCCCGGGGGTCGCGTGGCCGCCCCGGACGGCGAGGTCGGCGTACGCGGAGGCCGTGGTGCGGTCCGCCCACAGGGCCGACCACCAGGCGGCCTCCTCCGCGGTGGCGAAGCACCAGGACGTCGCGGAGCAGGCCACCTCGGTGAAGCCCGCCGCACGGGCCCAGGCGTGCAGTCGGCGGCCCGCGTCCGGTTCGCCGCCGTTCGCGCGCGCGACCCGCCGGTACAGGGCCAGCCACTCGTCCAGGCCCGGTGTGGCCGGGTACCAGGTCATCGCCGCGTAGTCGGCGTCCCGGACGGCCACGACGCCCCCCGGCCGGCACACCCGCCGCATCTCGCGAAGGGCCTGGACCGGGTCGCCGACGTGCTGCAGCACCTGGTGGGCGTGGACCACGTCGAAGGAGCCGTCGGGGAAGTCCAGGGCGTGGACGTCGGCCGTGGCGAAGCCGATCCCGGTCAGGCCGCGCTCCGCCGCGTACCTCCGGGCCTGCTCCACGACGTCCGCGGAGGCGTCCACGGCGGTGACCCGGCCGCCCGGCGCGACCAGCTCCGCCAGGTCGGCCGTGATCGTGCCGGGCCCGCAGCCCACGTCCAGCACGGCCATCCCCGGGCGGAGCTCGCCGATCAGGTATCCGGCCGAGTTCCGGGCGGTGCGCCAGCGGTGTGAGCGCAGCACCGACTCGTGGTGGCCGTGGGTGTAGACGGCGGTTTCCCTGGCGGCGTTCATGGGCCGACTCCTCGTCGTCGAAGCGTTGCGCCCACCGTAAGGCACCGGTTCGTCATCTGAGACGGATGTATTGGCATGTGGACAGGCCCCTTGTGTGCCAAGGAGGTCCCGGAGGGCGGTGGCAGGGTCCCTCCGGCGCGAGGAGAGTGAGGCCGGGGGCGTATCCACGGCACAGGACGGTGAGGGCGATGCCGGAGACACTGCTCGAACGGCACGCCGAGGCGCTGCGGCTCTTCGGCGAGCGGGTGCGTGCGGTCACGGACGACCAGTGGGACGCGCCGACCCCGTGTGCGGAGTGGACCGTGCGGGACCTGGTCAACCACGTGACCGGCGAGCAGCTCTGGGCGGAGCGCCTGGTCTCCGGCCGTACCGTCGAGGAGGTCGGCGACGAACTCTCCGGGGACCTGCTCGGCGACGACCCGGTCGCGGCCTGGGACCGGGCCTCGGCCGCCGCGCGGGCGGCCTTCGCCGCCCCCGGGGCGCTGGACCGGACGGTGCGGCTCTCCTACGGTCCCGCGCTCGGGTCGGCGTACTGCTCGGAGCTGACCGCCGACTGCGTCGTCCACGCCTGGGACCTCGCGCGGGGCATCGGCGCGGACGACCGGCTGCCGGACGGCCTCGTGGAGTTCTCCGTCAAGGAGGTCATGCCGTACGCGGACGGCCTCGCGGCCGGCGGCATGTACGCCCCGCCGCTGGAGGTCCCGGCCGGATCCGACGCGCAGACCAGGCTGCTCGGGCTGCTGGGCCGCAAGGGCTGACCCGCCGGGCCCTGCCGTCGGGCGGGCGGGGCGTTCCGCGACAACGGGCATACCGCTCCAAATAATCGTATAAAGGCAGGGTCGGTGAGCGGCGCGGGACGGACGCGGAAGGCGGGACGCGGTGGCGGGGATGCAGCGCACGGTGGCGGAGGGGCGCGGTCCGGTCCGGTACGGCCCGCCCGCCCCCCAGCCGGGCCTGCCGGTGCTGCCCGAGCTGGTCTCCGTCCTCGCCGCGGCAGCCGGGCGGTCGGCGCCCGAACCCCCCGGCGGCGGCGCGGCCGTACGGGAGGCCGCCTGCCGGTACTGGGCGCGGCGGGGCCTCGCGGCCGACCCGCGGAACGTGGCCGCCGGACCCGGGGCCCCCGCGCTGCTGCTCGCCCTGCTCGGCGCCTTCGGGGGCGACGTGATGCTGCCCCGGCCCTGTCCCGCCTGGTGGACGCCCCAGGTCCGGCTGCTGGGACGGCGGGCGTACCACGTGCCCACTCCCGCCGAGTGCGGCGGCGTGCCGGACCCGTACGCGCTGCTGGAGACCGTACGGCGGGTGCGCGCCGAGGGCGGGGACCCGCGCGTGCTGCTGCTGTCGGTCGCCGACGACCCCACGGCGACGGTGCCGCCGCCGGAGACGCTGCGCGAGGCCTGCGAGGCGGCCGAGTCCGCGGGCCTGTTCGTCGTCAGCGACGAGAGCTGGCGCGACACCGTCCACCGGCCGCAGGAGACCCTGGTGCTGAGCCCCGCGGAGATGCTCCCCGACGGGGCGGCCGTCCTCGTCGACCTGGCCGGGGCGCTGCTGCCCGCGGGGTGGCCGGCCGCCGTGATCCGCTTCCCCGGCACCCCGCGCGGGACGTGGCTGCGCGCCCGTACCCTCGACGTCCTCACCGCCACCGGCGCCTTGGTCGCCGGCCCCGTCGCCGCAGCCGCGGCGCACGCCCTCGACGAGCCGGACGCGGTCGCCGGGCGCGCCCGCGCGGCCGCCGCCCTGCACGGCGCCGTCGCCGCCGCCGCGCACCGGGAACTGCTCGCCGTCGGAGCGCTGGCCCGGCCCCCGCAGGCGGGACGGCACCTCTACGCCGACCTGACCCCGCTGCGCTCCGGACTGGCCCGGCAGGGCGTCGGCGACGCCATGGAGCTGGAGGACTGGCTCGGCGGCCGGCTCGGCGCGCCCACGCCGGGCGGTCAGCGGTTCGCGGACGAACCGGACCCGCTGCGGGTGCGGCTCTCGACCGGCCCGCTGCTGGGCGCCACCCCGCAGGAGCGGCTGGCCGCGCTCACCGCCCCCGACCCCCTCGGGCTGCCCCACGTACGGCGCTCCCTGGACCACCTCGGATCGGTCCTCGGCGGGCTCGCCTGACGCCGCGGGCCGCCGCCGCGCCGCCGGGCCCCCCGCGACTCCCGGCCGACCTGACCCGGCGAACGGATACGGAGACTTCTCGATGAGGGATCGGACGGATCGATGAGGGACGCGACGGACACCCCGGGCGCCGCCCCGCCCCCCGCCTCCGCCTCCGCGGTGCCCGCGCGTCCCCCCGGCGGCCGGGGGGCCGCCCCGCGGGGTCCCGCCGCCGCGCCCCCGGCGGCCCCGCCCGGTCCCGCCGCCGCGCGCCCGCTGGGGGCGCACCGGCGCTGGCCCCGCTCCTTCGCGGACCGGCTCACCACCCCGCTGCCCGGCGTGCGGGCGTTCGCGCGGCTCGCCCGCGAGGGGGCCTTCCGGCCGGGCCCCGAGGGCCTGCGCGCGATCCCCGACCTGCCGTACGAGCCGGGGCCCCTGCCCGCGGTGGTCCCCGGCGCGGTGTCCGTCACCTGGGCGGGGCACGCCAGCTGGGTGCTGCGCACCGGCGGGCTGACGGTGCTGACCGACCCCGTCTGGTCCCGGCGCATCCTGGGCACCCCGGCCCGGATGACGCCCGTCGGCGTGCGCTGGGAGGACCTGCCGCGCGTGGACGCCGTGGTGATCAGCCACAACCACTACGACCACCTCGACGCGCCCACCCTCCGGCGGCTTCCGCGCGACACGCCGCTGTTCGTCCCGGCCGGACTCGCCGGCTGGTTCCGCCGCCGCGGCTTCACGGCGGTCACCGACCTGGACTGGTGGGAGTCGGCCGAACTGGACGGCGTGCGCTTCGAGTTCGTCCCGGCCCACCACTGGTCGAAGCGGTCCCTCATCGACACCTGCCGCTCCCTGTGGGGCGGCTGGATCCTCACCGACACCCTCAGTCCGGCCCCGCGCACGCTCTACTTCGCGGGCGACACCGGGTACGGCCACTGGTTCGGCGAGATCGGCCGCCGCCACCCGGGCATCGACCTCGCGCTCCTGCCGATCGGCGCCTACGCCCCGCGCTGGTGGCTCGGCGACGTCCACGCCGACCCGGAGGAGGCCGTACGGGCCTGCCTGGACCTCGGTGCCCGGCGGATGGCCCCGATGCACTGGGCCACCTTCGTGCTGTCCGCCGAACCGGTCATGGAGCCCCTGCACCGGGCCCGTGCCGCCTGGGACCTGGCCGGGCTGCCCCGCGAGGACCTATGGGACCTGCCGATCGGGGGCTCCCGGGTGCTCGGCCCCTGACGGGCACCGCTCGCTACCGCCCGCCGCGCCGGCCGGGCTCCGCGCGCGCGGCCCGATCGGCGGGACACGCCTCCCGGCAGGAGCCGACAGGAGCCGGCAGGGACGGATCAGTGGTGCCAGGCCCGGCCGCCGGTGTTGTGGATGAACCGCTGGAGCACCTTCAGCGTGGTCAGGTACTCCTCGTCCGAGACGCCCGCGTGCCGCTCCTGCCACAGCTCCCTCTGCAGGGCGGCCGCCCGGTCGTAGAACTCCCGCCCCTCCGCGGTCAGTTCCAGGCGGTGGCCGGCGTCCTGGGTGATCCACCCGCGGGCTATCGCCGTGTCGAACTCCTCCTCCAGCGCCTCGCCGCCCACCGCGAGGTAGCCCCGGAGGGTCCCGGTCACCTCTTCTCGGGTCTTGGCCGCCCCGCCCCCGGAGACCTGGTGGAGGATCCACCACTGCGGCTGGGTGGTGCCGATGCCGGCCAGCGCCCCCCGGGTGCGGCTCACGACCGCGTCGTAGGCGGCCCAGCTCCAGTAGCCGATGGGCTGGCGGATCAGTTCGGCGTCGTTGTGCGAGTAGTCCATGGTGGATGCGCTCCGTTCGCTGCTCAAGATCACCTGCTGGACAACACTGTAGGAACCGAACCGCACTTGAGGTCCAGCCCACTTACGCAGGCGTACGCGGACGACACCGAGCCGCTGTTCCCGGGGGTCCTGTTCCCGGGGGTCGCCGGAGGGCGCGCCGGGGTCAGCCGGTTGCGGCCCGGCCGGGCCTGATCCGCCGCAGGAGCACCGGCCCCAGGCTGATCAGCAGGGTCAGTGCGACCGCCACCGCCACGCCCTTCCACGGCTCCGCGAAGAGCGAGCCGCCCAGGATGCCGATCAAGCCGTACGTCGCCGCCCAGGCGAGGCAGGCCGGCCCGTCACCGCGGGCGAAGCGGCGCAGCGGAAGCTCCGCCAGCAAACAGGCCAGCATCACCGGGATGCGGCCCGCCGGGAGCAGCCGCGACACCACCAGCACCAGTACCCCGTGCTCGTCCAGCTTCGTCTGCGCCTGCTCCAGCCGTTCGGGCGCGGCCCGCCGGCGCAGCCGTTCCAGCCCGCGCGATCCGTTCCTGGAGTGCACCCCGCGCCGACCGAGCCAGTACAGCGCGATGTCCCCGGTGAAGGCCGCGACCGCGGCGACCCCGAACACCGCCGACACCCCGACGGCAGGCGAGTCCTGGTGGAAGGCCACCACGGCCGCCGTGCTCACCAGCGCCCCCGTCGGGATCACCGGTACCAGCGCGCCCAGTGCCACCAGGACGAACAGCGCCGGATATCCCAGCGCCCGCCCTGCGCCCCCCGGCGGCACCTGCCCCGCCGCCGCCGCGAGATCGCACCAGGTCACGGCAGCCGCACCGGCTCACCGTGCGCGGGGGCCCGGACGGCCACCTCAGGCGCGACCCGCGCGGCGGCCCGTACGAACTCCTCACCGGGCGCGTGGAACTCGTGGGGCCGCACCGCGTCCATCCCGATCGGCCAATACGTCCCGTAGTGCACCGGGATCGCCGCGGCCGGGGCCAGGTCGGCCAGCGCCCGCGCGGCCCGTCCCGCGTCCAGGTGTCCCGGACCCAGGCAGGGGCCCCAGCCGCCGACCGGCAGCAGGGCCACGTCCACCGGCCCGACCTCCTCGGCCATCGTGTCGAACAGCCCGGTGTCACCGGCGAAGTACGTTCGCGCCCCGCCCTCCACCACGTAGCCGAGCGCGGGCGACGACTGCGGCCCGAACGGCAGCCGGCGCCCGTCGTGCCGGGCGCTGACCACCCGCACCCGCACATCCGCCCGTACGCGGACCTCGTCGCCCGGCGCCACCTCCGCCACCGTCAGCCCCCGCAGCCCGGCGAGCCGCGCCAGCCCCGGCACCGCCCGGCCCGTGCCCCGCGGCACCAGCAGCCGCGTCCCGGGCGCGAGCAGCCCCAGCGACGGCAGGTGGAGGTGGTCGGCGTGCAGGTGCGACACCAGCACGACATCCGCGAGCGCCGCCTCGGGAGGCGGAAGCGCCCCGCGCCGCCGCCTCAGGTGCGCGAGGCGCCGGGCGAACAGCGGGTCCGTCAGCAGCCTGACCCCGGAGTCCTCCACCGTGCACGTGGCATGCCCCCACCAGGTGATCTCCACCGGCACCCGGTCCTCCCTCCCTCGCGTCCGCCGAGCCTAAGCGCCTGCCCGCCGATCCGCCCGGGCCCGCGGCGGGCCGGGGCGGGGCCGCCGGGCCCCCCACGGGAGGGTGCCCCGCCGATCCGTCGGGAACCGGATGACCGCCTCCCCTCCTCCCCGGAGCCGGATCCGAGTAGGGTCGGGCGCCATGGAAGAGCTGCGCGTGGCCGCTGTCGCCAGCCTGACCCCGCTCGAGGACCTGGACGCCGATCCCTTCGCCGTGGACACCCGCAGCCAGCAGGCCATGTGCGCCCGCTGGGCCGCGGACCGGGGCTACGTCGTCACGAGGCACCTGCTCGTCTACGGGCAGCGCTCGGACCACTGCGGGCTCTGGTCGGGCATCGACTCCGGGCAGGTCGACCTGTTCGTCGCCGCCAACCGCCGTGTGCTCGGGCGCGCGTTGCGCTCGGTCGAGGAGTTCACCGCCGAGTGCGAGCGGCGCGGGGTGCGGCTGGAGACCGCGGACCTCGAGGAGCCCGCCTACACCTCCGCGATGAAGGCCGAGGTGCACCGCCGGTTGTCGATGCCGACGGCGGGGTACGACGGCACCTGAGCGGGGCTTTCCCGCCCGCGGGCGCCGTCCGCGCCGACCGGCCGGACGGGCCCGCCTGTGCGAGCCTGGCCGTGCGGCTCCGAAGCGGGCGGCCGGGACGGTGAGGCGGGTACGGCGTGTTGCGAGGACGGTGGCGGGCCGCGGGCGCCGCCCTGGTACGGGTGGTCCTCGTGTGGGCGGTGTCCGCGCTGACGATGCTGGCCCTGGCGGGAATCCTCCCGGACTTCCGCCTCCAGTCCGGCGGCGGCGGAGCGGGCGGCGGCGACAGCATCACGCGGATCGGCCTGACCGCCGCGTGGGGCGCCGGCGCCTTCGGCCTGCTGAGCGCGCTGGTCTGGCCCGTGCTCGTACGCGCCCTGCTGCTGGTGCCCGCGCTCGTGCTCGGGCTGCTGGTCTTCTTCCTCAACGGCTCGCTGCTGCTGATCGCGCTCAGCCTCATCCCGGCCGGACGGGGCGAAGCGGCCCCCGACACCGCCGTGGTGGTGGCCGCCGTGATGTCCGCCGTGGCCTCCGCCACCTCCACCGCGCTCGCGGTCCGCGACGACGAGGCGTACCGGCGGCGGCTCTACCGGCTCGCCGACCGGCGCCGCCGCGGACAGCGCCGCTCCGGCGGGCCCGGAGCGGGCGGGGCCGCCCCCGGGCTGCTCTTCCTCCAGCTCGACGGAGTCGGCTACGAGGCGCTGCGCCGGGCGGTGGCCGACGGGCTGATGCCGACGGTGGCCGGGCTGCTGGACGGCAGCCACCGGGCCGCGCCCTGGCGCACCGACTGGTCCAGCCAGACCGGCGCCAGCCAGCTCGGCATCCTGCACGGCTCCACCTTCGACGTGCCCGCCTTCCGCTGGTACGAGAAGGAGACCGGTGAGGTGATGGTCTGCAACCGGCCCACCAGCGCCGCCGAGCTCCAGCGGCGGGCCGTCGAGCGCACCGGCGACGGCGGTCTGCTCACCCTGGACGGGGCCAGCCGCGGCAACCTGTTCAGCGGCGGCGCCGACCAGCTGGCGCTCGTCCTGTCCGTCTCCGCCCGGCGCGGCCGCGCCAACCGCTCCCGCGCGGGCTACTTCGCGTACTTCTCCGACCCGGCCAACGCGGTCCGCACCGCGCTGTCCTTCGTCGCCGAGGTGGGCCGCGAGATCGGCCAGTCGGTGCGGGCGCGGCTGCGCAAGGAGGAGCCCCGGGTCGGACGGGGCGGCCTCTACCCGCTGATCCGGGCGTTCGCGACGGTGGTCGAGCGGGACGTCGTGGTGGCCGCCGTGATCGGCGACATGCTCGCCGGCCGCGCCTCGGTCTACGCGGACCTGGTCGCCTACGACGAGGTGGCCCACCACTCGGGCCCCCGCGGCCGGGACACCGACCGGGTGCTGTCCCGGCTGGACCGCAGCATCGCGCTGCTCGGCCGGGTCGCCGAGCACGCGCCCCGCCCGTACCGGACCGTGCTGCTCTCCGACCACGGCCAGAGCCCGGGGGAGACCTTCCTCAGCCGGTACGGGCTCACCCTCGAGGACCTGGTCCGGGCGGGCTGCGGGCTGCCGGTCTCCCGCCGGGCCGGCCGCACCCGCAGCGGAGCGGAGGCGCGGGCCGCGGTCCTCGCCGCCCTCCGCCGGCCGGTGGAGGAGGGCGGGGAGGCCCACCCGGGGAGGGGCCCCGACCCGGTGGTGCTGGCCTCCGGGAACCTCGGGCTGGTCTCCTTCCCGGACCTTCCCGGCCGCGCCGACCGGGAGCGGATCGAGCGGACGCACCCGGCCCTGCTGGCGACGCTCGCGAACCACCCGGGCGTCGGCTTCCTGCTGGTGGACGGGGAGGTACTGGGCCCCGGCGGGGCGGTGGCCCGCCTCGACGTGCCCGGCGAGGCGGAAGGGCTCCTGGCGGCCTTCGGCCCCGGCGCGGCCGAGGCCGTCCGGCGCACCGACGGCTTCCCGCACGTGGCCGACGTGATGGTGAACTCGGCCTACGACCCGGCGACCGGGACCGTACACGCCTTCGAGGAGCAGATCGGCTCGCACGGCGGCCTCGGCGGGGAGCAGGGGCGCCCGTTCCTCATGTGGCCGACGGAGCTGTCCGATCCGGGCCCGGAGCCGGCGGGGGCGGAGGCGGTCCACGAGGTGCTGCGCCGCTGGGTGCGGGAGGCCGACGGGCCCCAGGTCCCGGTGGGCCCGCTGCCGGACGTGCGGGGCGCCGGGGCGGCCTGAGCCCCCCGGCCCGACGCGGCTCCGTACGCCGCGGACCGTCCGCCGGGGCGCGGGGCCGCGGCCCCGGCGCCGGTGATGTGCGACACCCTGCGGATCCGGGGCGGGTACGCCGTGCCGGTTCCGCAGGGTGCCTTCCTGCCGTTCACGCCCGGGACCCGTCCTGCGACCGGCCCGGCGGCTCAGTCGAGGTAGTCGCGCAGCACCTGCGAACGGGACGGGTGGCGCAGCTTCGACATGGTCTTCGACTCGATCTGGCGGATGCGCTCACGGGTGACCCCGTACACGCGGCCGATCTCGTCCAGGGTCTTCGGCTGGCCGTCGTTGAGGCCGTAGCGCATGGACACCACGCCCGCCTCGCGCTCGGAGAGCGTGCCCAGGATCGACTGGAGCTGCTCCTGGAGGAAGGTGAAGGAGACCGCGTCCGCGGGGACGACCGCCTCGGAGTCCTCGATGAGGTCGCCGAACTCGCTGTCGCCCTCCTCGCCCAGGGGGGTGTGCAGGGAGATGGGCTCGCGGCCGTACTTCTGGACCTCGATGACCTTCTCCGGGGTCATGTCGAGCTCCTTGCCCAGCTCCTCCGGGGTGGGCTCGCGGCCCAGGTCCTGGAGCATCTGGCGCTGCACGCGGGCGAGCTTGTTGATGATCTCGACCATGTGCACGGGGATGCGGATCGTGCGCGACTGGTCGGCCATGGCACGCGTGATCGCCTGCCGGATCCACCAGGTCGCGTACGTGGAGAACTTGAAGCCCTTGGTGTAGTCGAACTTCTCGACCGCGCGGATCAGGCCGACGTTGCCCTCCTGGATCAGGTCCAGGAAGAGCATGCCGCGGCCGGTGTAGCGCTTGGCGAGGGAGACCACGAGGCGGAGGTTGGCCTCCAGCAGGTGGTTCTTCGCCCGGCGGCCGTCCTCGACCAGGATCTCCAGCTCGCGCTTGAAGGCGGGCTTGTGGTCCTCCTCCTCTTCGAGCTTGTACTCGGAGAACAGGCCCGCCTCGATGCGCTTGGCGAGCTCGACCTCCTGCTCGGCGTTGAGGAGCGGCACCTTGCCGATGAGCTTGAGGTAGTCCTTGACCGGGTCGGCGGTGGCGCCGGCCACCATGACCGTCTGCGCCGGGGCGTCGTCCTCGTCGTCGTCGGACAGGACGAAGCCCTGGGTGCCGCCGGGCTTGGGGGTCTCCTCCTCGGCGTCGTCGACGAGGTCCTCGGCCGCCCAGTCCTCGCCGACCGCGGGGGTCTCGCCCTCGTCGGCATCCTTGGCGCCGGCCTTCTTCGCGGCGGCCGTCTTCTTCACGGCCGTCTTCTTGGCGGCGGTCTTCTTGACCGTGCGCTTCTTCGGCTCGGCACCGGCCTCCGCCGTCACCTCGTCCTCGGGGGCGGCGGCCGACGCGGCGGATATCGCCGCAGCGGCTGCCGTGGCCGCGCCGACCGAGGCCTTGCGCGCGCCGATGGGACGCGGCGCTGCCGCCGCCTTCTTGGCGACGGCGCGGGCCGGGGCGGCCGCCGCCTTGCGGGGCTTCTTCGCGGCGGCCTTGGTGGCGGGGGCGGCGCTGACGTGGAGGGCGACACCCTCCTCGTCCAGGACCTGGTTCAGGCTGCGCAGGACCCGCTTCCACTGGTCCACCGGGATGCGGCCGGCCTCGAAGGCCTGGCGCACATCGTCACCGTTGATGTGACCCTGCTCGCGGCCGCGCTCGACGAGCGCGACCAGGGCCTCCGATTCGGCGATCTCCGGAGGGAACGTACGGGACGGGCTGAGCGACACAAGGAGCCTCTCGTTGCGAACAGATATGGGGTGGGCGGGACATCATCGCGCGAACTCGGGAAACAGACCCGAGGGGGGTCTGTATTCCGGGGCCGCGCGAGGACACCTGTCGGTTCATCGCATGCCCGAGTCGATTCGTTACGCGCTGAATTGAGTGACCTGCGCCACGCTGTGGCCGCGCAACCGATCCGGCGTGGTTCCGTCCACCCTCTTCGTCAGCCCGTTTTGCGGGCTTCCACGAGGAATCGGGCGGTGTGTGCGACGAAGGGGCCTTCGCGTTCGATCTGTTCGTGCAGCTCGCGCAGCCGGTCCCGGTACTGCCCGACCGTGAAGCCGGGCACCATCCAGATCACCTTCCGGAGAAAGTAGATCACGGCTCCGATGTCGTGGAACTCCGTCCGCAGTCGTTCGGAGCGCAGATCGACGATTTCGAGGCCCGCCTCCGTCGCCGCGGCGACCGCGTCGTCGGGGTGCCGGCCGCGCCGGACCCGCTCCGGCTGGGGCCCGAGGAAGTACTCGACGAGCTCGAAGACGCTCGCCGGCCCGACCTGCTGGGAGAGGTAGGTGCCGCCGGGCCGCAGGACCCGGGCGATCTCCTCCCACCAGACGGTCACCGGGTGCCGGCTGGCGACCAGCTCGAAGGCCTCGTCGCCGAAGGGCAGCGGCGGCTCGTCGGTGTCCGCGACCACCACCGCGCCCAGCGGGTGCAGCAGCCGGGTCGCCTTGTCGACGTTCGGCGGCCAGGACTCGGTGGCGGCCGTCAGCGGCGGCAGCGGACCGGCCCCGGCCAGCACCTCGCCGCCGCCGGTCTGGATGTCCAGGACCGACCCGACCCGGGCCAGCCGCTCGCCCAGCAGCCGCTGGTAGCCCCAGGTGGGCCGCTGCTCGGTGGCCCTGCCGTCGAGCCAGGAGAAGTCCCAGCCGTCGACCGAGACGGACTCGGCCTCGGCCACGAGATGGTCGAAAGTGCGCGTCATGTCTCGATCGTCGCAGGTCGGACACGGACCATCCACCGGGCAGTCGACTACAATGGGCGCCGGGCCGTGACTGGCGTTCGGGTGGATCACCACCGGGGAGCGGCCCGGTGTACCACGGTACGCCGACTGCCGCGCGCCTGGGCGAACCGCGATCCCGCAGCGACGTTCAGGAGACCCCGTGACGACTGCCCAGACTGCCCCCGACACCGCCCGAGCCCGGCTCATGGACGGCACCGCCCTCGCCCGCCGCATCTCGGAGCGCACCGCCGACCTCGCGGCCCGCATCACCGAGCGCACCGGCACCGCGCCCTGCCTCGCGACCGTGCTGGTCGGCGAGGACCCCGCGTCGGTGACCTACGTACGCATGAAGCAGAACCGCTGCGCCAAGGCCGGGATCACCTCCCGCCACGTGGAGCTGCCGGCCGCGACCACCACCGGGGAACTGGTGGCCGCCCTCACGGAGCTCTCCGAGGACCCGGAGATCAGCGGCATCCTGCTCCAGCACCCCGTCCCGCACCACATCGACGAGCGGGCCGCCTTCGAGGCCATCGCCCCGGGCAAGGACGTCGACGGGGTCACCATGCACTCCTTCGCCGCCATGGGCTTCGGACTGCCGGGCTTCGTCTCCTGCACCCCCGGCGGCATCATGCGCCTGCTGGAGGCCTACGACGTGGACCTGACCGGCAAGCACGCCGTCGTCGTCGGCCGCAGCGCGATCCTCGGCAAGCCGGCTGGCATGCTGCTGCTGGAGCAGAACGCCACCGTCACCTACTGCCACTCCCGCACCGTGGACCTGCCGTCGATCGTGCGCCAGGCGGACGTCCTGGTCGCCGCGGTCGGCAAGGCCGAGTTCATCCGGGGCGAGGACATCAAGCCGGGCGCCGTCGTGCTGGACGCCGGCTACAACGAGGGCAACGTCGGCGACGTCCACTTCGAGTCGGCCGCCGCCCGCGCCTCCCTGATCACCCCGGTGCCCGGCGGAGTCGGCCCGATGACCATCGCCGTGCTGCTGGAGCAGACGGTGCACGCCGCAGCCGCCCAGGCCGGACTGGACCTCGCGGACCTCTGACCCCTTCCCCGCCCTTCCCCGGCCCTTCCCCTCCCCGTCCTCCCTCCCTTCACCGGAACGCCCCGGGCCCCGCATCCCGGGGCGTTCCGCATCCCGGCGGGAGCTCCTCCGTCACCGGGTCCGGTCGGCGGACCGGACCGGACCGGTCCCCTGGTCGAGCCCCGCGACGCTGCGCTCGGCGGCGGTCAGCGGAGGAGCCTGGAGCGCGCCCCCGTCCGACGCCCGCAGCACGTGCCAGACCACGGACGGACGGAGCCAGCGGGTGGGCGCGTCGTTCATGGTGAGGACGTCGAAGAGGGCGGCGGTGAGGGCCTCGTCGGTGGTCGCCCCCGTCATCAGCCGGCTGACGTACGCGTTGAGCGGCCCCGTCCCGGCGCGGGGCCGTACGCCGGTGGCCCCCGGGTAGAGGATGTCCTGCGAGGTGGCGAGCTCCCAGGCGATGCCCACCTGCGGGGCGATGGCCCGCTGCGCCTCCCGGCCGAAGCCGGGGTGGGCCGGGCCCTTGGCGCGCAGCAGGGTGCGCACGGCCAGCGCGCCCTGTGCGGCGACCGTCATGCCCTGCCCGTACAGCGGGTTGAAGGTGGCCACCGAGTCTCCGACGGCGAAGAACCCGTCCGGCAGGTCGGCCTTCTCGAAGTACACCCGGCGGTTCGCGGTGCCCTGGGTGACGGCGACGTCGGTGAGGGGCTCCTTGCCCTCCAGGAGCTCGCCGACGATCGGGTCGCGGACGCTCTTGGCGAACGGGATGAACGCCTCGGGGTCGCCGGTCGGCTCGCCGCCGCGGGTGCCGGACAGGGTGGCCTGCCACCGGCCGTTCTCGATGGGCACGATGGTGGCGGTCCGGCCCGGTACGGGCACGCGCGGGTCGGACTGCACGTTGACGATGGGGAAGCCCATCGCGTGGGCCCCGGCGGGCGCCTCGAAGATCCGGGTGGCGTACACGAGGCCCGAGTCGACCTCGGCCTGCCGGATTCCGCTCACGCCCAGCTCCCGGAGCCAGTGGCGGGCCCGTGAACCGCGCCCGCTGGCGTCGACCACGAGGTCGGCGGTGATCAGCAGACCGGCTTGGCCGGGGGTGTCGACCCGGACGCCGACCACCCGCTGCGCCGTGCCCTCCAGGGCCCGGACCCGGCTGCGTTCGAGGGTGGTGACGCCCTCCAGGGCGGTCACCCGGCTGCGGACCACCGCGTCGAGGAGGTCGCGGCTGCAGGAGATGTTGAACTGCTTCTCCCCGCAGCGCGGGATCCACCCCTGGGCGGTCTTGGTGACCAGGTCGGTGGGCAGGCGGCGGCGGAGCGCGCCCGCAGCCGTCCAGTCGTCGGTGATGCCCGGCAGTATCTGCTCGATGGCCCGCGCCCCGCCCGACCAGAGCAGGTGGGTGTGCTTGGCCTGCGGGAGGCCGCGGCGCGGGGCCGGGCCGTCCGGGAGAGGGTCGGCGTCGATGACGGTGACCGTGGCGTGCTCGGCGAGCACGGCGGCCGCGAGGAGCCCGGACAGGCTGCCGCCGATGACGACGGCGTGGCGAGGCGGAGAAGACTGGGTCATCGTGTGGTGCTCTCTGTCAGGGCCGTGCGGAGGCATCGGCGCGAAGGGTGCGGCGGGGGCGGGGGCGGGTGCGTGCGGCGGGGGCGGAGGAGCCGGCGATCTGGTTCCGGAGTGTGCCGGGGCCCGGAGCCCGGGGCTCCCGGGCCCGGAGGCTCCGCAGCCCGGGTTCGGGGGCGGGAGGGTCGCGGCTGCGGACCCGGGACCCGGGGCTCGCGTTGCGGGGAGCTCCGGGGTGGCCCTCAGAGCCCCCGGCCCGGCGAGGTGCTGACGTGCTCGATCGCCTCGGGAAACCGCTCCCCCGGCGGTGGAGGCCGATACGGCTCGAGGACCTTGCCGACGTACCGCCCGAGGGCATCGGTCCGGAGCTCCGCCGGGTCCCCCCTGCCGGTCCGGGCGGCGGCCGGCCGGACGGCCGGGCCCCGTCCGGACCGCGAGGGCGGCGGCTCGCCCGGGGCGCGGCGCCCGGCCGGCCGCCCGGCGGTCCCCGGGCCCGTACCGGGCCCACCGCGGGTCCCCTCGTCCACGTGCCGCGGCTCGTGGCCGCCGATGGCCGACGGGCCGTCGGAACGGGTGTGCTCCCCGCTGGCGGCGAGGCCGCACCGGTCCCTGTCCGGCCACGGTCCGCCGACGGTCCCGGGCGGCAGGGCGCCGCAGCGGAGGGCAACGGTCCGGCCGCTGCCGCGGCGACGTCCGTAGGCCACGCACCGGGCCCCGACGGCGAGGGCGACGGTGACGGCGACAGGAACGGCGTGGGCGAGGGCGACGGTGACGGCAGCGCCCGCGGTGTCGGTGGACGGTGTCGGCCGCGGGCCCGCGAGCGGGCCGGAGCCGAGCCCGCGCATCGCCCGTGTGGTCCTCATGCGGCCTCCCCCTCGGCGGTCCGGCTCGCGGCCGCCGACCGCCCTCCCGTGACCGTACGGCCCGGCCGCCCCTCACGCACCGGCAGGTCGTCCACGCGGTCGGCGAGCGACGTGCCGCTCCGGGCGGAGAGCCGTCCGGCGCCGGTGGCAACACGCCGTAAGCCGTGCGCCCGCGACACGGCCGCCATCGGATCGGCCTCCGGCCCTTCGGCGGCGCGCAGTTCGCGTGCGGTCAGCGTGAGGCCGCCGGCCGCCGCCTCGGCCCCGTCCGCCGGCGGGAAGACGGCGCACCCCCCGAAGGGGCGCTGTACGCCCGCCGCGTGGGACAGTCCGGGAGCCGTGTCGGGCCGGCCGAGCGGCGCACCGGGCGCGTCGAGGCGGTGGGGCCGTTCCACGCACGGCTGGGCTGCCGGGCCCGGCAGCCCGGCCGGATCCGGCCCGAGCTGCCGCGACAACCGCTCGACGCGAGCCCGGAGGGCGGCGAGGTCCTCGGGTCGGGCGGCGGCTCGCACCGGCTGATTCTCCATGTGTCGACTGGGCGTTCGAGCATTCTGAGCTGCGTGAAGCCTAGCTTCCCGCCCCCTGCCGAACCAGGGAAACCATCACGTTGTCTGCCCCCCGGCTCGGGAGGGGCGGGTGCGGACCGGGTGCCCGCGCACCTCTGCGCCGGGCCCGGACTGCCGGAAACCGCAGGCTTCGCGGGCCCCACCGCGGCACAGTGGGATCTCGTACGGTCGGCGGCCCGGGAAGCGGGGACCGGTGCGCGACCTACGCCGCTGGGGCGGGGTGCGCGTCGCACCCCGCCCCAGCGGCATCCGCTCCGCGGACCGGTATCAGACCTTGTTGTAGGTGCCGCTGGCCCAGAGGGCGCCGCCCTTGCCGGGGCCGCCGGTCTTCTTGTAGACGACGAAGTTGCCGTCGTCCTGGAGCAGGGCGTAGGCGCCGCTGTTGCCGGCCGTGCCGGTGTGCCAGCGGACCGTGCGGTTCTGCCAGAGCTCGCGCAGGGCCAGGTCGCCGCCGTCCCCGAGCTCCAGTTCCAGGACGTTCCGGCTGCCGTAGGTGCCGCTGCCCCAGATCGCCTTGCCGTCGCTCTTGCGGTACATGACGAGGTTGTTGTCCTTCTGGAACACCAGCCACACGGTGGCGGACTGGGCCCAGTAGCCCCGCATCCAGGCCATGTCGGTCGAGCACACCCTGACGTGCCGCTCGTTGGTGTCGGTGCTCCAGTAGCGGTCCACCGCACTGCGGCCGCTCACCATGAAGGTGCCGTCGTCCCTGAGCGAGGCGCTGACGTAGCCGTTGTCCCGGTCGCCGTAGGTCGCCGTGTGCCAGATGCCGCCGCCGGTCTGCGGTCCGCCGTCCTTCTTGTAGATGACGAAGTTGCCGTCCTCCTGCATGAGGGCGTAGGCGCCCGGATTGCCGTACGTGCCGCTCTGCCACAGCGGGAGCTTGGGGCCGCCGGGGTTGCCGACGGCGTACACGACGAGGTTCCCGTCGGGCTGCATGACCAGCTCGGGCTTGCCGGGCGTCGGAACCAGGCTCGCGCCCGAGGCGAGGCGGTCGCCGGGCCGCAGGTCCGAGGTGCGGCCTCCCGCGCTGGTCATGCACTGGCCGGGATCGGCGGCGGACGCCGCCCCCGGGACCAGGACGGTCATGGCGGAGGCGGTGAGCAGGGTGGCGAGTGCTCTGCGGAGCACACGGGTGCGCATGGTCGGTTTCCCCCCGGGGATGGTGCGTGCTTTCCAGACCGGACCGGTCGTAGGAGATCTCTTTCTACACCGCGGCCCGACGCCGTGGTCACCCGCCCCGAACGCAGCCCGCCGCAGGTCGCAGGTCGCAGGCAGCATCGCCCGCACCTCCGGACCGCAGGCACTGTTGCGCCGCGTCAGTCCGCGAGTGAGCGCAGGTACTTCGCCGTCGCCGGGTCCGCCGGGAGCATGGTTTCGATGGCGAGCTCGGCGACGGTCACGTCCATCGGGGTGTTGAAGGTCGAGACGGACGACACGAAGGACAGCAGCCGGCCCTCGTGTTCGATCACCAGGGGCAGGGCGACGTACGGGACGGACCGGCGCGGCTCCGCGCCGCCCGGACGCTCCCGCACCGGATACGCCGAGACCTCCTCGTACAGCGCGCGCAACGGCTCCGACCGGCTCAGGGCGAGCTGCCGCTCCATCTGGGCCAGCACATGGCCGCGCCACTGCGCGAAGTTGTGGATCCGCGGGGCGAGACCCTCCGGGTGCAAGGTGATCCGCACGGCGTTCAGCGGCGGCGTCAGCAGGTGCTCCGGCAGGCCCTCCAGCAGCATCGCGATGCCCCGGTTGGCCGCCACCACCGTGTAGGTGCCGTCGACCACCAGCGCCGGATACGGCTCGTAGCCGGTCAGCAGCCGCTCCAGTCCCTCCCGCAGCGCATCCATCGCGGGGGCGTCGAGCGGGGTGTGCGCGTACCGCGGTGCGTAACCGGCCGCCACCAGAAGGGCGTTGCGGTCGCGCACCGGGACGTCGAGGTGGTCCGCGAGCCGCAGCACCATCTCCTCGCTCGGCCGCGACCGTCCGTTCTCCACGAAGCTGATGTGCCGGGACGAGGAGTCGGCGCGGCCCGCCAGCTCCAGCTGGCTGATCCCCCGCCGCTTCCGCCACGTGCGCAGCAGCGCACCCACACTCGTCGTCATGCTCCGACGGTAGCCGAGCGGCCGCGGCGGCCCCGGCACGCCGGAACCCGCGTGCACTACGGCTCGCCGCGGCCCACCCTGTGGGAACCTTGACCCCACGCCACGGGGACAAGGAGCAGACCGATGCCGAGTGAGCCGCTGTCGCAGAAGGAGATCGAGGACCGCTTGCGGGAACTCCCGGGGTGGTCCTTCGCGGACGACCGCATCTCCCGCACCTACCGGCTGGGCACGCACGTCGCGGCGAGCGCCCTGGTCGCGCACATCGCCGCCGTCCAGGACGAGTTGAACCACCACGCGGACGTGACGCTCGGCTACGACAGCGTCCGCCTGTCGGTCAACAGCCACGACGCCGGCGGCGCCGTCACCGAAACAGATTTCGCGCTCGCGGAACGCGTCGAGTCCCTCGCCCCGGCCCACGGCGCGGCCTGATGGCCCCACAGCCCCCCGCGGCACGACCGCTGCTCGACTACGACGCCGAGGCCGAGGCCTACGACGCCACCCGTGGCGGCGCCCCGCGGGCGGAGGCGGCCGCCGCGGCGGTCCTGGGCCTCCTCCCGGCCCACGCCCGCACCCTCCTCGACCTCGGATGCGGCACGGGCATCGTCACCGCCCGGCTGGCCCGGCCCGGGCTGCGCGTCCTGGGCGCGGACGCCTCGTACGGCATGGCCGCCGCGGCGGCGCGCCGCGGTGTCCCGGTGGTCCTCGCCTCCGCGACCCGGCTGCCCGTCCCGTCCGGATCGCTCGACGCGGTGAGCGCGGTGTGGCTGCTGCACCTGCTGCGCGATCCGGGCGCGGTGGGGGCCGTGGTCGCCGAGGCCGCCCGGGTGCTGCGCCCCGGCGGGGTCTTCGTCACGACCGTGGACAAGGACGCCGCGCACGACGTCGGCAGCGACATCGACACCGTCCTCGCGCCGCACCTGACGTCCGCGCCGGCGGACTCCACCGGCCGGGTGGCGCGGTACGCCGCGCGGGCGGGCCTGCGCCCCGCGGGCACGGCCCGCTTCACGGGGCACGGCCAGGGCCGCAGCCCGCGCGCGACGGCGGCCGCGCTGCTGGCGGGGCGGTACGCCTCCCGGGTCGCTCCCCGCGGCACCACCGCGCACGAGCTGGCCGCCCAGCTGGAGCGGCTGCCGGCCCCCGAGACACCCCGCGGGGAGCCGCAGTACCGCGTACGGAGCTTCGTACGCGACGCCTGACGGCCCGGCCCGGCCGGGGCCCGCGCATCGCGCGGGACACCCCGGGCCGGACACCCCGGGCCGTCCCGGGACGGACGTCCCGGGCGCTACGTCCGGACCGGTTCCAGACGCCACCACTGCGCCGGCGCGTCGGTGTCCTCGCACTGGCGGGCCCGGCCCTCGGCGTCCGCCTCCAGCGGCAGACCGCTGATCGCGGCGATGAGGGAGACCACCCCCGGATCGTCGAGGTGCTCCTCGACGATCCACTCCTGCGCCCCGAAGGCGTTCGCCCGCCACACCTGGACGCGGGCACCGCTCTCCGTCGAGGCGTTGGCCACGTCCAGCCGCCTGCCGTTGTGCACGCTGACCAGGTGGTAGAGCCCGCCCCCGGAGTGGACGGGCGAGATCTCCCACCGCACGGCGTCCGGGACCGGCCCCTCGGCCGCCACCACCACCCGGTTGCCGCTCTCCACCTGGAGCAGGAGCCCGCTGCCGGCGTTGCGCACCCGGTAGGTCCCCTCGACGGCGTTCACGCGCGCTGACCCCCCGCCCCTCAGACGTCGAAGACGGCCGGGTCCGGCCCGATCCGGCGGCCCGCCGCGCCCGCGCCCAGGGCGTCCAGCGCCGCGACGTCGGCGGCGTCCAGCTCGAAGCCGAAGACGTCCAGGTTCTCCCGGATGCGCGCGGGGGTGATGGACTTCGGGATCACGACGTTCCCGTGCTGGAGGTGCCAGCGCAGCACCACCTGTGCGGGCGAGCGGTCGTGCTTCGCGGCGATGTCGGCCACGGCCGCGAGCGTCAGCAGCTCCTTGCCCTGGCCCAGCGGGGACCAGGCCTCGGTGACGATCCCGCGCTCGGCGTGCAGGGCGCGCAGCTCGGTCTGCGGGAAGAGCGGGTGCAGCTCGATCTGGTTGACGGCCGGGACCAGCCCGCTCGACTCGGCGAGGCGCTCCAGGTCCACGGGGCGGAAGTTGGACACGCCGACCGCCTTGGCGCGGCCGCTCTCCGCGATCTCCTCGAAGGTCTTCCAGATGGACAGGAAGTCCTCGCGCATCGGGCGCGGCCAGTGGATGAGGTACAGGTCCACGTAGTCCAGGCCCAGCCTGCCGAGCGAGTCGTCGAACGCGCGGAGCACCGCGTCCCGGTCCCACGTCTGCGAGGGGGCGTTCCACAGCTTGGTGGTGACGAACAGGTCCCCGCGCGCCACACCGGAGCCGGTGACGGCCTTGCCGGTGCCGGCCTCGTTGCCGTAGACGGACGCCGTGTCGATGCTGCGGTAGCCCGCCTCCAGCGCCGTCGAGACGGCCTGCTCCGCCTCGGCGTCCGGCACCTGCCAGACGCCGTAGCCGAGCTGGGGCATGAGCGTGCCGTTGTTGAGCTTGATGGTGGGGACCTGGTTCACGTCTCGTCGTTCCCTCGCGTCGGTGTACGTCGTATGAGGGGCGACAACCGGCCCCCCGGACGAGCTATTCCCGCCCCCGGGGGGCTCTGCTCCCCACCCGGCGGGGCCTCAGCCCCACGGGGCCACGAGGTCATGCGGTCACGGAGCCACGGGGTCACGGGGTCGGGGGTCGCGGGGTCACGGGGTCACGGAGTCCCGAGGTACGCGTGCCGCACCGCCGGGTCCGCCCGCACTTCGGCCGCCGTGCCCTCGGCCAGCACCCTCCCGAGGTCCAGTACCACCACCCGCGTGCACAGACCAGCAGCACCGCGCAGCCTCCGGTCGGAATCTCCGCATGGTGTAGCGCGTCTGACGCATCGTCAAAATTGCTGGACGCGGCCAAGTGGTGCTTCGTCAGATGTGCGGGGTGTCGCCCCGGACCGCGGTCACTGCTGGTAGAGGGCGGCGACCTCGCTCGCGTACGCCTCCTCGATCGCCCGCCGCTTCAGCTTCAGGGACGGGGTCAGCAGGCCGCGCTCCTCCGAGAACTGGCCCGGCAGCACCCGGAAGGCGCGGATCGCCTCCGCCTGCGAGACCAGGGTGTTGGCCGCCACCACCGCCCGGCGGACCTCGGCGGTCAGCTCCGGGTCCTGCACCAGCTCCGCCGACGGCCGCTGCGCCAGGCCGCGCATCGACAGCCAGTGCGCGATGCCCTCGGCGTCCAGGGTCAGCAGGGCCGCGATGTAGGGCCGGTCGTTGCCCACCAGCACGCACTGCGACACCAGCGGATGCGAGCGCACCCGCTCCTCCAGCGCGGTCGGCTGGACGCTCTTGCCGTTCGAGGTCACCAGGATCTCCTTCTTGCGCCCGGTGATGGTGAGGTAGCCGTCCTCGTCCAGGCGCCCGAGGTCCCCGGTCGCCAGCCATCCGCCGCGCAGGACCTCATCCGTGGCCCGGGGGTCGTTGAGGTATCCGGCGAAGACGTGGCCGCCGTGCAGCCATACCTCCCCGTCCGCCGCGATGTGCACCGAGGTGCCGGGGATCGGCGGCCCCACCGTCCCGTACTTCGTCGCACCCGGCGGGTTCGCGGTGGCCGCCGCGCAGGACTCGGTCAGGCCGTACCCCTCGAACACCGTGATCCCGGCGCCGTCATAGAACAGCCCGAGCCGGCGCGACATGGCCGACCCGCCCGACATCGCGTGCCGCACCCGGCCGCCCATCGCCTCGCGGACCTTGCCGTACACCAGCCGCTCGAAGAGCCGGTGCTCCATCCGCAGCCCCGCCGAAGGCCCCGGCCCGGTGCCGAACGCCTTCGCCTCGCGGGCCTGCGCGTACCGAACGGCCGTCTCCACGGCCCGGTCGAAGGGGCCCGTACGCCCCTGCGCCTCCGCCGTGCGGCGGGCCGCCGCGAAGACCTTCTCGAAGACGTACGGCACCCCGAGCACGAAGGTCGGCCGGAACGCGGCCAGATCCGGGAGCAGTTCGGCTGCCGCCAGCACCGGCTGGTGACCGAGCTTGACCCGCGACCGTACGGCGGCGACCTCCACCATCCGCCCGAAGACGTGGGCCAGCGGCAGGAACAGCAGCGTGGACGGCTGCTCGCCCGGCCCGGCCCGGAAGACGGACTCCCAGCGGCTGACCATCGTGTCGGCCTCGAACATGAAGTTGGCGTGGGTGAGCACGCACCCCTTGGGCCGGCCCGTGGTCCCGGAGGTGTAGATGACGGTGGCGACGGCGTCGGGCGTCACCGCGCTCCGGTGCCGGTGCACCACGCCCTCCGAGACGCCCCGCCCGTCGGCGACGAGCCCGTCCACCGCCCCGGTGTCGAGCTGCCACAGCCGGCGCAGGCCGGGGAGCCGGTCGATGACCGAACCGACGGTCATCGCCTGGTCCTCGTCCTCGACGACGCAGCCCACGCAGGCCGAGTCCTCCAGGATCCAGTGGACCTGCTCGGCGGAGGAGCTCGGGTACACGGGCACGGGCTGGGCGCCGACCGCCCACAGGGCGAAGTCGAAGAGGGTCCACTCGTACCGGGTACGGGACATGAGGGCGACCCGGTCGCCGAACCGCACCCCCTGGGCCAGCAGCCCCTTGGCGAGGGCCAGCACCTCGGCCGCCAGTTCCGCGGAGGTCACGTCCTGCCAGACACCGGCCGCCTTGCGGCCGAGTACGACCCGGTGGGGGTCCTGGCGGGCGTACTCGAACACGACGTCGGCCAGTCCGCCGACGGGTGAGCCCGTGACGACCGGTGGGACGGTGGTCTCGCGCAAGGTCCCGCCTCCTCTCCCCGCGGCGCGGCGACGCTACCCCACGCCTTGCCGCAGTTGATCAGCCTGCGGGGACCTCCACAAGACCTCCGCAGGGGCGGCGTCGCCGACGCGGACGGGGTCGCGACGCGCAGTTCGGAGTGCGGGCGACTCCGCCGTGTTGCCTGTGACGCCCTCCCGCCGGACGCCGCCCGCGGTCCGCGCGGTCCTGCCCGCGCCGCGCCCGGGACCCCGAACCGGCCGGCCACCGTGTGGCGGACGTCTCCCGGGCGGTCCAACACCCCGCCACCCGGGCCCGGTAGCGTGCGGCGGTGACCTGGATACGCCCGATCGCCGCCCGCGCCGCACGGCCCTGCACCCTGGTGGTCTGCCGGGGCTGCTGTTGCGGCGACCCCCGCAAGAACCCCGGCTCCGACCACGCGGGCCAGCTCGCCCGGCTGCGCGAGGCCGCCGCCGCCTCCGGGGGCCGCCTGGCCGTCCGTACGAGCGACTGCCTCGGCCCCTGCGCGCAGGCGAACGTCATCGTGGTCCAGCCCACCGGCGAGGCCCGCGGCCGGGGGGCCCGCGCCGCCTGGTTCGGCTGGGCGCTGGACGACACCGCGACCGACGGGATCATCGCCTGGGCCGCATCCGGCGGCCCCGGCTCCACGCCCGTCCCGGACACCCTGGACCTCCACCGCATCGACCCGCCGGAGCCGAAACCCGCCGCGAACCCCGGCCGCCGCTCCCGGCGGGGCCGCTGACGAGGCGCGCGGGTCACCGCGTGCGCACCGCTACACCGTGATGCGCTCCTCGCCCGCGTAGACGTTCATGTCCGGGCCGCGCAGGAAGCCGACGAGCGTCATCCCGGACTCGAGCGCCAGGTCCACCGCCAGCGAGGACGGCGCCGAGACCGCGGCCAGTACCGGGATGCCGGCCATCACGGCCTTCTGGGCGAGCTCGAAGGAGGCGCGGCCCGAGACCAGCAGCACCGCCCCGGCCAGCGGCAGCCGCCCGGCCTGCAGCGCCCGGCCGACGATCTTGTCCACCGCGTTGTGCCGGCCCACGTCCTCCCGTACGTCCAGCAGCTCGCCCTCCGCCGTGAACAGTCCCGCCGCGTGCAGCCCGCCCGTGCGGTCGAAGACCTTCTGGGCCGCGCGCAGCCGGTCCGGCAGCCGGCCCAGGAGCTCCGCGCCCACGCGTACCGGGTCGCCGGCGGTCGCCCCCGGGAAACGGGTCGCCGTACGGACCGCGTCCAGGCTGGCCTTGCCGCACAGCCCGCAGGAGGAGGTGGTGTAGACGTTCCGTTCCAGGGTGATGTCCGGCACCGGCACCCCGGCCGCCAACTGCACGTTGACGACGTTGTACGTGTTCGAACCGTCCTCCGCCGCCCCCTCGCAGTAGGTGACGGCCCGCACGTCGCCGGCCGCGCCGAGTACGCCCTCGCTGACCAGGAAGCCGACCGCCAGCGCGAAGTCGTCCCCCGGGGTGCGCATCGTGATGGCCAGCGGCCTGCCGTTCAGCCGGATCTCCAGCGGCTCCTCGGCCACCAGCGTGTCGGGGCGGACCCCCGCCACGCCGTTCCGGATCCGGACGACGCGACGACGTTCGGTGACGCGTCCCATGGTGATCCCCCACCTCGTTGTGGTCTTCTCTTCGTGGTCTTCGTTCCTGTCACGGCCGACCACCACATTGTCGCGGTTCCGCTTCCCGCGACGCTCCCGGCAGCGAGATCCTCGGGAATCTCCAAATTCAGGTGCCGTAATCCTGTCGGATCACGCGCCTTCGTACCCGTCGGTAGCAGGCGAAGCTGGGTGATCCTGACTGTCGACGAGGGGGGACCCCGCCCATGACCGGTTCACGCGTGGTGGCGCTAGGGCACTACCAGCCCGCGAGAGTGCTCACCAACGAGGACCTCTCGGCCATGGTCGACACCACCGACGAGTGGATCCGGTCCCGGGTCGGGATCAAGACCCGGCACATCGCGGGGCCGGACGAACCGGTGGACGAGCTGGCCTTCCACGCGGCGGGCAAGGCCCTGGCCGGCGCCGGCCTGACCCCGGACGACATCGACCTCGTCCTGGTCGCCACCTCCACCGCGATCGACCGCTCGCCCAACATGGCCGCCCGGGTGGCCGCCAAGCTCGGCATGGGCGGCCATCCCGCCGTGATGGACATCAACGTCGTCTGCTCGGGCTTCACGCACGCCCTGGCCACCGCCGACCACGCCATCCGCGCCGGCTCGGCCACCCGCGCCCTGGTCATCGGCGCCGACAAGATGACCGAGATCACCGACTGGACCGACCGCAGCACCTGCGTGCTCACCGGCGACGGCGCGGGCGCGGCCGTCGTCGAGGCCTGCGAGGACCCCGGGATCGGCCCGGTGCTGTGGGGCTCCGTCCCGGAGATGGGCAACGCGGTCCGCATCGAGGGCTCGCCGCCGGTCTTCGCCCAGGAGGGCCAGTCCGTCTACCGCTGGACCACCAGCCAGCTCCCGCCGCTGGCCCGCAAGGTGTGCGAGAAGGCCGGGGTCGCCCCGGAGGAACTGGCCGCGGTCGTCCTCCACCAGGCCAACCTGCGGATCATCGAGCCCCTCGCCGCCAAGATCGGCGCCGTGAACGCCGTCGTCGCCCGCGACGTCGTCGATTCCGGGAACACCTCCGCCGCCAGCATCCCGATGGCCCTGTCCAAGCTGGTCCAGCGGGGGGAGATCCCCTCGGGCGCCCCCGTCCTGCTCTTCGGCTTCGGCGGCAACCTCTCCTACGCCGGCCAGGTCATCCGCTGCCCCTGACGGCTCCCGCCCCGGACCTGCCCCGGAGCTGACCCGGCCCCGCCCTCCCGCCCGGGAGCGGCGGGGCCGGGGCGCATGTACGAGACGATGCCGAGACGGGCCGTCTCGGCATCGTCTCGACGCATGCCCGCAGGTCAGCACGGCGTGGCGGACGATCACGGCTCGGATAAGTGGTCGGAACCCCGACGATCCTTTGCTATGGTTGTCCATGTCGCCGCGGGAAACCGGGGCCGACCACCTGGTCCGGGTGGCGGAATGGCAGACGCGCTAGCTTGAGGTGCTAGTGCCCTTTATCGGGCGTGGGGGTTCAAGTCCCCCCTCGGACACCAGCTGATACCCCACACTTCGTGTGGGGTTTTCTGCTTTTCCGGGCCGTAGCGGGGTTCCCCGGGTCAGACCAGGGGCGACATCCTTCACGGCCACCTGGGGAGAGCGTGCCTGGGACAGGTGCGCACACGGACACAGGAAGGCCCCCGGTGTCACGCAGGGGGCCGTCCGGGCCGCCTTCGTGCATCCACCGCATGGACGGGCTGCCCGAGGAGGCCGTCGTCCGCTGCTCGGCGCGGCCGGTGCCGACGACCCGGCCGACGCGGTGCGCGAGGCCCTCGCCCTGCCCGCGCGGCAGCCGCGGGAGGCCGCCGGTGCCGCTGCGCGGGCCGCCTGGGCGGCGACCGCGTGCCGGCTGCGGGAGCTGGGCGGCGCGGCCGTCCGTGCCGTCAACATATGGGACTTCGCCGGTACGGACCTCCCCGAGGGCGGCGGCCGGGCCGTGTGGTCCTGCACCCGCGCCTCCGGCTGGGCGGGCCCCGGCGACGTGCTGGTCCAGCTGCGGCCGCCCGCCGGACCGCCGCAGGACGTGGTCCGGGCCCGGTCGACGGCGGCCTGCGGGCGCTTCGGGCAGCACCTCCTCGCGGGCACCCGGTGGCGTTCGCCCGCGGGCCGCTGGTACCTCGTGGCCGCCGGGAGCCGGGAGGTCGCCGGGATCACCGCGACCGGTGCGGTCCGGGCGGAGGCGAACGGCCGGAGCCTGGCGGCGCCCGCCGGCCCGGAGGGCGCGGTCGTCTCCCTGACCGGCCGGCTCGCCAGCGGGGCCCGGATCACTGCCCTCGACGGCGCGTCCGGGGGACGGGACTAGGCAGTCTCCTCCGGCTCCCGCGGGCCCGGCACGATCCGGGGAGGCGGCCCGGGTCGTCACGGGAGCCCCGAGCGGGTCCGCCTCCGCGGCTCCGCCGTCCCTCCACCAAGGAGGTCGGGGTGCCCCGCCACCCGCTGTAGCATGGGCGCCATCGCGAGGGCCGTGACGGAGAGGTCACTGCCCTCGCTTTTGCGTTAGTCCACCCACGAAGAATGCGGCGCGTGGCCTTTCGGCGGTTCGATACGATGAACCGCGTTCACCATCCGTGACGTCACGTCGTACCGCACAGAGGAAATGGAGCATCCGAGGATGGCTCGACACCTGATCACCAGCGCGCTTCCCTACATCAACGGGATCAAGCACCTGGGCAACATGGTCGGGTCGATGCTTCCGGCGGATGTGTACTCCCGGTACCTCCGCCAGCGCGGCCACGACGTCCTGTACATCTGCGCCACCGACGAGCACGGCACGCCCGCCGAGCTCGCCGCGAAGGAAGCCGGCGTCTCCGTCGCCGAGTTCTGCGCGCAGGCCCACGACGCCCAGAAGGCGGTCTACGACGGCTTCGAGCTGTCCTTCGACTACTTCGGCCGCAGCTCCTCCCGGCAGAACGCCGAGATCACCCAGCACTTCGCGCGGCAGCTCCAGGAGAACGGCTTCATCGAGGAGCGCGCGATCCGGCAGGTGTACTCGCCCGCCGACGGCCGCTTCCTGCCGGACCGCTACGTCGAGGGCACCTGCCCGCACTGCGGCTACGACAAGGCCCGCGGCGACCAGTGCGAGAACTGCACCCGCGTCCTGGACCCCACGGACCTGATCGAGCCGCGCTCGGCCATCTCCGGCTCCACCGAGCTGGAAGTCCGCGAGACCACGCACCTCTTCCTCCTCCAGTCCAAGCTCCAGGTCGAGGTCGAGGCCTGGGTGGCGGAGCACGAGGAGGAGTGGCCGCAGCTGGCGTCCTCCATCGCCCGCAAGTGGCTGACCGAGGGCCTGCACGACCGCGCCATCACCCGCGACCTCGACTGGGGCGTCCCGGTCCCGGCCGACACGTGGCCCGCACTGGCCGCCGAGGGCAAGGTCTTCTACGTCTGGTTCGACGCCCCGATCGAGTACATCGCCTCCACCAAGGAATGGGCGGACGCCGACCCGGCGAACCGCGACTGGAAGTCCTGGTGGTACGAGGCCGAGGACGTCCGGTACACCCAGTTCATGGCCAAGGACAACGTCCCCTTCCACACCGTGATGTTCCCGGCCACCGAGCTGGGCACCCGTGAGCCGTGGAAGAAGGTCGACTACGTCAAGGCCTTCAACTGGCTGACGTACTACGGCGGCAAGTTCTCCACCTCGCAGAAGCGCGGCGTCTTCACCGACCAGGCGCTGGAGATCCTTCCGGCCGACTACTGGCGCTACTTCCTCATCGCCAACGCGCCCGAGTCCGACGACTCGTCCTTCACGTGGGAGCACTTCACCGCCACGGTCAACAAGGACCTCGCCGACACCCTGGGCAACTTCGTCAACCGCGTGCTGTCCTTCTCCCGCAAGCGGTTCGGCGACGACGTCCCGGCGGGCAACGCCGCCGGCGAGGCCGAGGCGAAGCTGGGCCTCCAGATCGCCGAGCTCCTCGCCGAGTACGAGGGCCACATGGAGGCGATGCAGTACCGCAAGGCCGCGGCAGCGCTGCGCGCCCTGTGGTCGGCGGGCAACTCCTACCTGGAGGAGAAGGCCCCCTGGCTGGAGATCAAGACCGACCCGGAGGGCGCGGCGCTCACCCTGCGCACCGCGATGAACCTCATCCACCTGTACTCGGTGGTCTCCGAGCCGTTCATCCCGGCCTCGGCGCGCGCCATGCGCTCCGCCTTCACGCTCGCCGACGACACGGCGGCGTGGGTCACCCCCGAGCAGGCGAAGTCCCTGGACGGGGTGCCGGCCGGGACGCCGTTCACGGTGCCGCCGGTCCTCTTCGCGAAGATCACCGAGGAGGACCTGGAGTCCTACCGGGAGCGCTTCGGCGGCACCCCGGAGGCCTGAGGCCCCGAGGCGCCCCGCGCCTCCCCTGTGCGTCGCTGTGCGTCCGTGAGGGGCGCGGCCTTCCCGGCCACCACCGGGGAGGCCGCGCCCCTCCGGCGTACCCGGCGCCACGGGGCCGGGCGCCCGGGGGAGCGGGCGTGGTGGGAGCCGGGCGCGGCGCCGTGCGTGCGGCGGGGACAGGTCCTGCGGACCCGCCCTAGGATTGACGGCATGAACCAGACCGGCCCCAAGGCAGAGCTCGGAGACTTCCTGCGGTCCCGCCGTGCGCGGATCCGCCCCGAGGACGCCGGCCTGCGCTCCTTCGGAGGCCGCCGTCGGGTGCCCGGGCTGCGTCGCGAGGAGCTCGCGCAGCTCGCCGGTGTGAGCGCCGACTACTACACGCGCTTCGAGCAGGGCCGCGCGGAGAACGTCTCGGACACCGTGGTGGGCGCCGTAGCCGTCGCGCTGCGCCTCGACGCCGCCGAGACCGCGCACCTGACCCGCCTGGTCCGCAGCGCACGCCGCGGCGGCGGCCCGGACCCGGAGGGCGGGAGCGGTCCGCAGGAGCCGCAGGAGGTCCGGCCGGGGCTGCGCAGGCTGCTGGAGTCGATGCCGGAGACCCCCGCGTTCGTCGTAGGCCGGCGCACCGACATCCTCGCCTGGAACCCGCTCTTCGCCACCCTCGTCAAGGACTTCGGCACGCTGCCGCCCGAGCGCCGCAACAAGGCGTGGCTGGTCTTCCTGGACGACGAGGTGCGCGGCCGCTTCGTGAACTGGGAGCGCAAGGCGCGCGATCTCGTCGGCTACCTCCGCTTCGACCTGGGCCGGCACCCGCACGACCCGCGGTTCGCCGCTCTGATCGGGGAACTGGCCGAGCGCAGCCCGGAGTTCACCCGGCTCTGGGAGGAGCAGGAGGTACGGGAGATCGCGCACGGCGGCTACCACATGCGGCACCCGCTCGTCGGCGAGTTCACCCTGGCGTACGAGAGCCTGAACCTCCCGGACGACCCGGACCAGACCCTGATCACCTACACGGCGGAGGCGGGCTCGCCCTCCGAGGCGGCGCTGCGCATCCTCGCCGAGAACGCGCTCTGCACACCCTCCGCCACTCCTGCGCCCTCCACCCCTCCGGCCGCCGGGTCCCCCGGTCAGCCGCCCGCGCGCAGCGACAGCCGGGCATAGGCCGGTATCAGGACTCCCCGGGCCGGCCGGCGACCGGTGACGCGCAGCCCGGGGAATCCACGCAGGGCCGCGACCACCGCACGGACCTCCGCCATCGCCAGCGGCATCCCGAGACAGAAGTGCGGCCCGGCGCCGAACCACAGCCGCCGCAGCGCGGCGGGGTCGGCCCGGTCCGCCGCGTCCGGCGGGCCCGCCGGACGCGCGGGGCAGCCCGCTTCCGCCCCCTGGGCGGTTGTGCGGGCATCCGTGACGGACGCGGTGTCCGCCGGATGCGCCGGGTCCGGCGGGCCCCCGGGCCGCCCCGGGCAGGCCGCATCGGGCCGCCCCGCCGAGGCGGTGGCGCGGTCCGGCGCGAAGGGCCCGTACGCCCGCGTGCACAGCAGCGTGGCGATGACCACCCGCTCCCCGGCCGCCACCCGCACGCCCCCGATCCGCCCGGCACGGGCCGCGCTGCGCAGCATCACGGGCGTCGGCGAGGTGACGCGCAGCGCCTCCTCCACCAGCGCGTCGGTGATCCGGTCCGGGCCCCGGCCGGTGTCGTGGGCCAGTGCGACGAGCCGGGGCACGAAGGAGACCAGTGTCTCGGTGCCGGTCAGCAGGAACACCCCGACCGCGCCCCGCACCTCCGCCTCGTCCAGGCCCAGCGCCCGCAGCCGCCCCGCCACCGTGGACTCGTCACCGGCCCGCCAGGCCGCCACCGCCGCCTCGCCGATCCGCGCCAGCGCCGACCGTGCCGAACGCACCTGACGACCGGTCAAAGAGGGCCGCCACAGCCGTAGGCCCGCCACGACCGCAGCGGCGCCGGCGAAGTCCGCCTCCGCGTCCCGGAGTCCGACCAGCTCCCGGACCACCTCGGTGGCGCCGTCGCGCACGACCCGGACGAGGTCCACCTCCCCGCCCGCCGCGAGCCGCCGCTCCAGCCCGCCCAGCGGGGCGCGCAGCACCCCCTCGCAGACGGCCGCCACGTGGCCCGGAGTGAACAGGCCGCCCAGGCGCCGGCGCAGCTCCGCGTGTTCGGGACCCTCCATGTTGATCAGTGCCCGGGGCCCGAGCACCGGGGTCCAGAGCCCACCCGCCGCGCCGGGCCCGGTCTTCGTGTAGCCGTCGGTGTCCAGGAGCACCTCCCGGGCCGTCCGGGCGTCGCTGACGACGACCCCGACCCCGGGCACCCGCACCACCGGGCCGCGGGCCGCGACCGCGCCCAGCAGCCGGTACGCCACGGGGTGAGCGGCGGTCTGGACCCGCCGCTCCCAGCGCTCCCACTCGTCCATCCGGGCAGGCTACTGCCGCCGATGGCCTGAAGTGACCCCCCGGTCAAGGGTCCGACCTGCCTGCCGCGTGTCGAAGCTGCTCCGTGATCGTTTCTTCAGCCGTAACCCTCCATCCCCTACGGAATCGGGAGGCCGCGCGGTGACCGCTTGGCAGTACCTCGCCGGAGCCGGCCTGGTGGCCGCGCTGTGCCCGCTGCACTGCCACGTGGCGGTCGCGGGCGACGGCCACGGCCGCGGCGCCCGGGTCGACCTGTGCGTGCCCGCCGGGCAGCCCGCGCGGCCCGGCCCCCCGGTCCTGCAGCCTCCGGCTCCCTCCGTGGCGCCCTCGGTACGGCCGTCCGCGCCCGGCGCCGGCGGGCCCACCGTGCGCCATCCGGGGCGGTCCGCCGTACCCGCGGCGCCCGGCGGGCCCCCGGCGCCACCGGGGCGTCCGGCCGCGCAGAGCCCGCCGGGGCCTCCCGCGAAGGCCGGGGCCGGGGACGCGAAGCCGCCGACGCCCGCGCGGGATGCCGAGCCCGCTGCCGCGGCGGCTCCGGCGGACGCCCCGGCTCCGCCCCGGGCCGTGGCCGCCGCCGCGCACGCGAGCGCCTTCCGCGTGCGTCCGTACCGTGCCGTGGCCCTGGAGCGGCGCGGCCCGGACGGCATGTCCACCGTGATGCTCATGGTGGTCGTCACCACCCCGGCCGTACTGGCGGCCGCAGCCCTGCGCCCACGCTCCAAGAGCCGCGGCTGACCACTGACCGCTGGGCGTGACCGGCCGCCTCTCACCGACCCGCCCCGACCGATCCGCCCCCGACCGATCCGCCCCGACCGATCCGCCCCGACCGATCCGCCCTCGACCGATCCGCCCACCGATCCATCCACCGTTCCGTCCACCGATCCACCACGGGAGAATCCACGTGTCCGAATGGCTGGTCCTGGCCATCGCCATGGTGCTCGTCTGCGCCCTCGTCTTCGCCATCACCACGATCCGGCACCGCCGAGCCGCCGAGGACGAGGACACCAGCGAGACCCCCGACGTCATCGAGTACATGGTGATGATGGTGGGCGTGGTCTACGCGATCGTGCTCGGCCTCGCCATCGCGGGCGTCTGGGAGGCGCGGGGCGCCGCCGAGGACAGCGTGCGCCGCGAGGCCCAGGCGCTGTACGAGGTGACCCAGCGCGCCGACGTCTACCCGGCGGCCGTGCGCGACCGAATCCGCGGCGAGGTGGACGCGTACGTCTCCCACACCGTCGCGGTGGACTGGCCGCTGCTGACCTCGGGCGAGGGCGCCTCGGCCGAGGGCGCGCACCTGCTCGGCAAGCTGCGCAGCGACGTCACGCACCAGAGCCCGGTCACCGAGCTCCAGGCGCAGGCCTACCAGCCGCTGCTGGACCACGTGGCCGCCGCCGACGAGGCCCGGCACTCGCGGACCCAGAGCGACGAGTCCACGCTGCCCGGCGTGGTGTGGTTCGGGCTGCTCGTGGGCGGCCTGGTGACGGTGGGCCTCATCTTCACACTGCAGATCCGCCGCTCGGGCCGGGAGCTGCTGCTGGCAGGGCTGTTCAGCGCGCTGATCGTGTTCCTGCTGTTCATGGTGTGGAGCTTCGACGCTCCGTACGGGCGGGACGGGATCGACTCCGCCGGCCCCTTCCAGGAGCTGTTCCCGACATCGGCGGTGGCCGCCCCGCGCTGACACCCGTGCGGACGGGGCGTGCGGCGCGCACGGCGTGCCAGGCGCGCCGAGGCGCACTGGTGTGTCAGCCGGGGCCGCCGGCCGGCAGCGCCGTCCGCTGCCGGACCGCCTGCACCACCGGCGAGTGCCGCAGCGCGTGGGAGATCCGCAGCAGGTCGCGCGGCCCGTCGGCGGTGTCCAGCACGGTCTCCTCCCCGGCCCCGATGACCGCGCCCTCGGGGTCCGCGGAACGGGCCCGTACGGCCGCCGCGACCATGGCGGCGTCGGCGATCGCCCGGCAGGTCTCCTCGTCCGCCCCCGCCCCGGCGGCGCACTCGTACGCGTCGTCGCGCAGGCCCGGGTCGAAGTACGGGCCCAGGTGCAGGAAGCCGTCGTGGATGTCCGACTCGCGCTGGATCACGCGCAGTTCGGCGGCGGACCACCAGGACATCCGGACGGACGGGGTGCCGCCGGGCGCGCAGATCTGCACCTCCTGCCAGAGCGCCCCGAGCCTGCGGTACGTCGACCAGGAATGCCAGTTGTCCGAGAGCCGCTGGAAGACGAGCGGCACCACGAAGCCGATCGCGCTGACCAGCGCGCCGAGCGAGGCGAGCGGCGGGGCCACGTAGGTGCTCAGGTAGTCGAGGTCGTGGCCGGCCCACCGGGCGACGACCGCGGAGATCTTGGTGGCGTCGTAGCCCAGGTTGAAAACGTAGCCCGCCACGATGATCATCAGGCCGACCCGCAGCCAGCCGCGCACCTGGAGCGACCAGCGCCAGCACAGCGCCACCATCACGACGGCGGCCACGCAGTGCGCCGCCAGGTAGAGGGCGATCATCTCCCGGATGTAGGGGGTGTTGGCGTAGTGGGTGTCCAGGTCCCGCAGCCGCTCGACGGGGGCGTCACCGAGGGCGAAGAGCGTGACCAGGGCGGCGATGACCAGGGCGTAGCCCGTGATCCACCGGCGGGAGACGCGGCGGGTCCGCTCGGGCGGCCCGCCCCGCCAGTTGACGACCAGGACCAGGCAGGAGGCGCTGAACGCGGTGATCAGGCAGTACACCAGGGGGGCCGAGACGTTGGGAATCCCGGTCCACCGGTTGACCGCCTCGATGGTGGGCGGGGCGGCGAAGGTGAAGACGGCTCCGGCCAGCATCAGCAGGGCGCAGACCGAGCGCAGCAGCGGATCGCGCCAGTTGTGCCGCAGGGCGGGCAGTTTGAAGGCGAGGGAGACCGCCATCGCGACTGCCGGTATGTAGTAGTCCTGGCCGTTCAACGGTCGTTCCTGTGCCCCCGGTATCCGAGCGAGGCCTCGATGCGGCCCGCCAACTGGTCGCGCTGTGCCGGGGCCCGGTGGCCGGCCGCTCCGGCCAGCCAGTTCCGGCACCTGCTGCCCAGCAGCAAGCCGAAGGTCTCCGCCTCCGTCTCCTCCCGGACGTCGGCGCGCGTGCGCGCGGCGACGCGGCGGACGGTCTCGCCGATGTCCGCCTCGTCCGACAACAGCCGTGCGGCGACGGCGGCGCCGTCGACGTGGTGGCTGCAGTGGCCGGCCTTCATGTGCCACAGCTCGTGACCCAGGATCACCAGCTGGTGGTCGGGTGCGGTGCGTTCCTCGATGACCACGAGATCGCGGTCCGCCATGTCGAGCCACAGGCCGCTGGCCGTTCCCGGCGGGAACGCCGCCATCCGGAAGTCCACCCGGCGGCCGCGGTGTCTGCTCATGCCCTCGCAGAGGGCGGCGTAGAGGTCCGCGGGTTCCACGGGGGCGGTCAGCCGGATACCGGCCACCAGCTCCCCGCACAGCCGCCGCTGCTCTCTGCCTATGCTCACCGTTCTCCCCGTCGGCGCGGATCCGGATCAGGACTCAAGGATCAGACCCAGACTTTCGACTGGGTCATTCGTTGGGTTTGACGCTTTCGAGAAGCATGTCCAGCCATTCGGTCACCTTGTCCCGGTGCTTGTCGCTGGGTAGTTGGGCGGCGCGCCAGGCGATGCCCCGTACGCCGTGGTTCTGCAGGAGTCTTGCCAGCGGATCGCCGGTCGAAGCGGCCGGGGCGGGTGCGGTTTCCCGTGCGCGTCCCGCGAAGTCCTGGAGCAGCTGCTGCTCGGTCCGCTGGAGCGCGTCGGTGAGGGCGTCCGCGTCGTGGGCGGTGAGGAAGCCGGCGTGCACTCCGAAGAAGCGCTGGATCGCGTCGCAGTGCTCCATGGTGGGGCGGCGGTCCCCGTTGATGAGGGCGCCGGCCTGCTGCCGGGACATGCCGGCGCCGTCGGCGATCTCCTGCTGCGTGTACCGGCGTCCGTTGGGCTTGACCCGGGTCCGCCGGAGCAGGTCCAGGCGCTGGAGGAAGCGGGTCTGCAGATCGGGCTCGCCGGCGGGCCTGCCGTCGAGGAGGATGCGGACCACGTCCGCGGGCACGCCGGAGGCTTCGGAGAGGCGCCGCAGGTCGAAGACCTGATTGAGGTCGCGGCCCATCTTGCCCGCGAGTTCGGCGACGCGCGTGACGGTGGCGGCCAGGGGTGCATGGGCCACCGCGACGGGAGCCGGGAAGCCGTCTGTCACCAGTGGTTCTCCTAGATCGCGCGAAGTCGGTTCGGGCACATGGTCGGCTTCTGGAATCTATCCGGTCTCACTCCGAAGGGCTAGAACGTGCCACAGCTGTGGCGGGAATGAGCTGTCAAGGGGCTGGAATTGCCACAATAGTTGACACTCGAATGAGGTCGGTAGCAGGATCGCCACACGGAAATGAAGATCCAGACCGTGAGGAGGGGGAACTCTCGGTGCCACATCTCGCAGCGGTGGGCCCGTCCGATGACCTCGCCCGAGCCGGTGAGGAGCGCCTGGCGGGCGAGGAGTCCGCACGCGGCGCCGTGCGGTCGGAGCGACGCAAGGAGATTTTGCGCCAGCGCCGCGAGGAACTGGGACTGAGCCAGGAAGACCTCGCCGCGCGACTGCGCATCAGTGTCCGCGCCTACGGAAACTGGGAGCGCGGGCTCGTCAAGGAATGGACGGACCGCAAACTCCTGGCCCTGTCAGAGGCGTTGGAAATGAGCGAGCGGCAGTGCTTCTGGCTCTTCCGCGTGATGGTGGACCGCGACCCGCCGCCCACGTGGCGGGCCGCCGAGGAGAACCGGCTGCCGCAGGACCCGGCGCAGCGCGGCTACCTCTGCGACTACGCGGCCCTGATGGAGGCGGTGCCCTACCCGAGCTTCCTGGTGGACCACCGCTGGGACGTCGCGCTCACCAACTCGGCCTTCGACCGGCTGTTCCAGTCCGCACGGCCGCATCCGACGGCCCTGCCGGACGACAACTTCCTGCGCTTCGTGCTGTTCCACCCGGACGCGGCCGCGGTGCTGGAGGACCACGAACCGGCCTGGTGCGTACCGCTGTTGGCCCGCTTCTCGACGGCGCTGGCCGCGGCCCCGGACGACGAGGGGCTGCGCAGCATCCGCCAGGAGGTGGCCCGCGACCCGTTCATGGAAGCCGCCTACCGGTACGGGGTGCCGCACTGGCTGAGCACGCACGGGGCCGGCGCCGCCGAACAGGACGGTGCGGTGCGGACGGTGCGCCATCCCGACCCGCGCTGGGGCCTGGTGCGCTGCCGGATGGTGGCCGAATCCAGCCGCATGCTCGACGTGATGGGACTGACCCGGATCACCCTGATCCTGTCGGCCCCGCACGGGGCGCCGGTGGGCCCGGCCCGGGGCGCCGGGGTCGCCCCGCAGCAGGGCGCCAGGCTGCGCGCCGTGCCGCCGCTGGGGGAGTAGCCGCCCGGGGCAGACTGGTACCCCCGCTGCGCGTGCGGCGGGAGGTGCCGCGGATCGTGGCACGGCTACGGCTACGGCTACGGCTACGGCTACGGTGCGGTGACGGGCGAAGGGCGGTTGGGACGTGCGGCTGACGATCCTCGGAGGGGGCGGGTTCCGGGTCCCGCTCGTCTACGGCGCCCTGCTCGCGGACCACGCCGAGGGCCGGGTGACCGGGGTGACCCTGTACGACGAGGACGCCGGGCGGCTGGGCGCCATGGCCCGGGTCCTCGCCGACCAGGCCGCGGTCTCCGGGGAGCCCGACGCCCCGGCCGTCACGGCCACCCGCGACCTCGACGAGGCCCTGCGCGGCGCCGACTTCGTCTTCTCGGCCATCCGCGTCGGCGGCCTGGAGGGACGCGCCGCGGACGAGCGGATCGCCCTGGCCGAGGGGGTCCTGGGCCAGGAGACGGTGGGCGCGGGCGGGATCGCCTACGGCCTGCGGACCGTGCCGGTGGCCCGCGGGATCGCCCGCCGGATCGCCCGTACCGCCCCCGAGGCGTGGGTCATCAACTTCACCAACCCGGCCGGCCTGGTCACCGAGGCCATGGCTGAGGAGCTCGGCGGGCGGGTGATCGGCATCTGCGACTCGCCCGTGGGCCTGGGGCGGCGCATCGCCCGGCTGCTGGGGGCCCGGCCGCAGGAGGCCTGGATCGACTACGTGGGCCTCAACCACCTGGGCTGGGTGCGCGCACTGCACGTCGCCGGCCGCGACGAGCTGCCCCGGCTGCTGGCCGACACCGCGGCCCTGGAGTCCTTCGAGGAAGGCCGGCTCTTCGGGGCCGAGTGGCTGCGCTCGCTCGGCGCGATCCCCAACGAGTACCTGCACTACTACTACTTCAACCGTGACACCGTACGCGCCTACCAGGAGGCCGAGCAGACCCGCGGCGCCTTCCTGCGCGACCAGCAGCGCGCCTTCTACGCCGAGGCCGGACGGACCGGGCAGCCGGCCGGAGCGGCGCTCGCCGCCTGGGACCGGGCCCGGGCCGAGCGCGAGGCCACGTACATGGCCGAGAACCGCGAGGCGGCGGGCGTCGGCGAGCGCGACGCGAGCGACCTGGAGTCCGGCGGCTACGAGCAGGTCGCCCTCGCCCTGATGCGGGCCATCGCCCGCGACGAGCGCGCCACGCTCATCCTCAACGTCCGCAACGGCTCCACCCTCTCCGTCCTGGACGCCGAGGCCGTCATCGAGGTGCCCTGCCTGGTCGACGCGAACGGCGCCCACCCGGTCGGCGTCGCCCCGCTGCCGCTGCACGCGGTCGGCCTGGTGACCGCGGTCAAGGCCGTCGAGCGCGAGGTCCTGTCCGCCGCCGCGGGCGGCTCGCGGGCCGCAGCGGTGAAGGCCTTCGCGCTGCATCCGCTGGTGGACTCGGTCGGGGTGGCCCGACGGCTCCTGGACGGGTACGCGGCGGCTCACCCGGGCCTGGCCTACCTGCGCTGACCCGCGCCCGCGGGCCGCTCCGGAGGATCACCCGTACGGCGGCTTGTCGCATGCGGCGGGAGGCGGACGTCATCTCGGCGGCGTGGGTCGGCTGGCTCGGCGACCGGCTGGAGAAGGACCGGGGGCGCCCGCGGAGTGCGGAACTGCGTGCGGCGGCGGACGCGATCGCGAAGCGGCTGCTGGCGGAGGACCTGGGCGACGGGAACTTCGCGCCGAGGGCACTGGTACGGCGCTAGGGCGTCCACGGTCGGCGTCCGTGGTCGGTGTCCGCGGTGGGTGTCCGCGGTCGTGGAGACGTACTGATGTCCGCTGATCAGACACGGGTGCGAGTTTCGGTGCGGGCCCGTTCGTGCAGGCTCTGGGCGGTCTGATCGTCGTACGGCTCTTCGGCTCAAGGGGGCGCAATGGCACACCTGCTGGTCATCGGCGGAGGCATCGGGGGATTGGCCACCGCCCTTCTGGCGGCGCGTCGGGGGCACACCGCCGAGCTGTTCGAGCGCGACACCCGGGCGCCGGGCACCGCGCTGGACCGCGACTTCTTCGGCTGGCGGCGGCCGGCCGTACCGCAGGCGAACCAGCCGCACGCGCTGCTCGGGGCGGCTCGCAACCTGCTGCGGTGCGAGCTGCCGGACGTGTACGAGGAGATGCTCCGGCTCGGAGCCCGCGAGCGGCACGAGCTCGACTGGTTCGAGGCCCGTCCGCCCGAGAGCCCCGGGGACGAGGACATCGTCATGCTCCAGGCCCGGCGCATCGTCCTGGAGAGCGCGCTCGGAACGGCCCTGCGGGCCGAGCCGGGGGTCGTCATGCGGTACGGAGAGCCCGTCACGGGGCTGTCCACCGCCGGGCCGACCACCGCGATCGCCGAGCGGAGAACGGCGGTCGGGCCGGACACGGGCGCCGGGGCCGCCGACGGCTCCTGCGTCCGGGTGACGGGGGTGACCACGGAGGCCGGAGGATACGCGGGTGATGTCGTGGTGGACGCCGGAGGCCGGCGCGGCGGCGTCGAGCGCTGGCTCGCCGCGGCGGGCTGTCGGCCGCCCGTCGTGGAACGGCACCGCACGGGACTCGCGTACTTCTGCCGCTGGTACCGGCTGCCCGAGGGCATGGACGAGGGGCCGCGCCGGCCCTGGGCGGTGACCGGCGGCGCCTTCGCCGGGTGCGCGGTCTTCCCCGCGGACAACCGGGTGTTCGCCGTGACGCTGTTCGTGCACACCACGGACACCACCCGCTCGGCGCTGCGCGACCCCGCGGTCTTCGAGGCCGCCGCCCGCTGCTTCCCACCGGGCGCCGCCTGGCTGGAACTGGGCGCCGAGCCGCTCTCCGAGGTGCTGGCCACGGCGAGCCTGGACAACCGGTGGAGCGCGCTCGTCGACGAGCGGGGCCCCGTGGTCACGGGGCTGGTGCCGGTCGGGGACGCCATCACGCATACGAACCCGACCCTCGGGCAGGGCACTTCGCTCGCCCTGTGGGCCGCGCGGAGGGTGGCCCGTACGGCGCACCGGGATCCCGGGTCACGGCGCTATGCCGCCGAGCACCACGCCTGGGCCGTGCGCACCCTGAAGCCGTGGTTCGACTTCCAGGTGGTCGCCGACGCGGCGATCGGGGAGCGGTTCGCGACCCGGGCGGGGCGCACCGGGACGGCGCGGGAGGTCGCCGCGCTGTTCGACTGCGCGCTGGAGGACCCGGAGGTGATGCGGGCGCGGGCCCGGGTCCGCCACCTGGCCGACCCGCCCGAAACGGCGTACGCGAATCCGGAGGTGCGGGCCAGGGTGACGCGCTGGCTGGCGGCGCGGCCGGGCTACGAGCCGGGCGCGGTGGGGCCGGACCGCGAGCAGTGGGAGAAGCTGACCTCGGCTTGACCCCGGGGCTGATCCGGGCTTGCTCCGGGCCCGCCGCGGGCCGATGTCGGGCCGGCCCGGTAGGAGGCGGGGAGGGCGGACCGGTCGGCGGCCCGCCGCCGACCGCTATCCGCTCCGGTCCGGGGGCGCGGGCGGGACCGGACCGAGCACCTCGGCGAGGTCGTAGCCGACGACCTCCTCCAGCTGGGCGTAAGTGCAGCTCTCCGCCGACCGGTCGGGGCGCCAGCGCCGGAACTGGGCGGTGTGCCGGAAGCGGTCCCCCTCCATGTGGTCGTACCTCACCTCGACCACCCGCTCCGGGCGCAGCGGTACCCAGGACAGGTCCTTCTTGCCCGTCCAACGGCTCGGTGCACCGGGCAGCCGCGCACTCTCGTGGGCGGACTCCTCGGCCCAGGCGGCCCACGGGTGGTCCTGCGGGGAGGGCATCCGCAGCGGTTCGAGCTCATCGACCAGTTCGGCGCGCCGCTTCATCGGGAAGGCGGCGCAGACCCCAACGTGCTGGAGCGCCCCGCGGTCGTCGTGGAGGCCCAGAAGCAGCGATCCGACAATCGGACCGCTCTTGTGGAAACGGAAACCCGCGACGACGACATCGGCCGTACGCTCGTGCTTGATCTTGAACATGAGTCTGGCGTCGGGCCGGTAGGGGAGATCGAGGGGCTTGGCGATCACCCCGTCGAGCCCGGCGCCTTCGAATCGCTCGAACCACTCCCGCGCGAGCGTGGGATCGGTGGTCGCAGGCGCGAGATGAACGGGGGGCCGCGCGGTGGAGAGGGACCGGACGAGGGTGGTACGGCGCTCGGCGAGCGGGGTGTCGAGGAGCGCCTCGTCGTCGAGCGCGAGCAGATCGAAGGCGACGAAGGAGGCGGGCGTCGTCCCCGCGAGCAGCTTCACGCGGGAGGCGGCGGGATGGATGCGCTCGGACAGCCGGTCGAAGTCGAGCCGCCCGCCCTGAACGACCACGATCTCCCCGTCCACGACGCACCGGGCCGGCAGGTTCTCCTTCAGGGCCGTCACGAGCTCGGGGAAGTACCGGGTCAGGCTCTTGCCCGTACGGCTGCCGATCTCGACCTCGTCGCCGTCGCGGTGGACGATCGCGCGGAAGCCGTCCCACTTGGCCTCGTACTGCATGCCGGGCGGGATGGCGGCCACGGACTTGGCGAGCATCGGCTTCACGGGCGGCATCACCGGCAGATCCATGCCTCCGATTGTGCGGTGGTACGTCCGGACCCGCCCGGTATGCGCCGCCGCCCGGGCCCGCCTACCGTGGCGCACATGGGTGCTGCCGGAAACGCGATCGAGCTGGATGCGGGAGGACGGACGGTACGCCTGTCCAGTCCGGACAAGGTGTACTTCCCGGAGCGCGGCCTCACGAAGCGGGACGTGGCCGAGTACTACCTGGCGGTCGCGAGCGGCATCACGCGCGCCCTGCGCGACCGGCCGACGACACTGGAGCGGTTCCCGGACGGGGTGGAGGGGGAGTCCTTCTTCCAGAAACGGGCACCGAAGAACCTCCCCGACTGGATTCCGACCGCCCACATCGCCTTCCCCAGTGGTCGCACGGCGGACGAGATCTGCCCGACCGAGCCGGCCGCCGTGCTGTGGGCCGCGAACCTGGGCTGCCTCACCTTCCACCCGTGGCCGGTGCGGCGCGGGGACACCGACCGGCCCGACGAACTGCGCATCGACCTGGACCCGCAGCCGGGCACCGACTACCACCACGCGGTGGCCGCCGCACACGAGCTGCGCGCCCTGCTGGAGGAGCTGGGTCTGCGCGGCTGGCCCAAGACCTCGGGCGGCCGCGGTCTGCACGTCTTCGTACCGATCGCGCCGCGCTGGACCTTCACCGATGTCCGGCGGTGCGCGATCGCCCTCGGCCGGGAGCTGGAGCGCCGGATGCCCGGCAAGGTCACGACGGCCTGGTGGAAGGAGGAGCGGGGCGAGCGGATCTTCGTCGACTACAACCAGACGGCGCGCGACCGCACGATCGCCTCCGCCTACTCCGTCCGCCCCCGCCCGCACGCACCGGTGTCGGCGCCCCTGCGCTGGGACGAGGTGGATGACGCGGAGCCCCGTGACTTCGACATCGTGACCATGCCGGCCCGCTTCGCCGAACTGGGCGACCTGCACGCCGACATGGACGACCACGCCTTCGCCCTGGACGCCGTCCTGGAACTGGCGGACCGCTACGAACACGACCAGGGCCTGGGGGACATGCCCTATCCGCCGGACTACCCGAAGATGCCGGGCGAGCCGAAGCGCGTCCAGCCGAGCCGCGCGAAGCACGACTCCTGACTCCCGGCACCTGTTGAGGGACGTGAAAACGGTTTGACGCCGGCCGGCGTCCGGCGGTCGGATGGCAGCCCATGAGCACCGTACTGATGCACCGCAACCAGCACCCGGTCGACGACGCGCTCGTACTGCGCCTGATCGCGGGGCAGTTCCCCCAGTGGGCGGGGCTGGCGGTGGAGCGGTTCCCGTCCGGCGGAACGGTCAACGCCATGTACCGGCTGGGCGATGCGATGGTCGTACGCCTGCCGCTGCTGGAGGGAGGCGCCGGAGACGTGGCGATGGAGCGGGACTGGCTCCCGCGCCTCGCCCCCCTGCTGCCCGCGGCCGTCCCCGCGGTGCTCGGAGCCGGAGAGCCCGCCGAGGGGTATCCGTGGCCGTGGTCGGTGTACGGATGGCTGTCGGGGGAGAACCCGGAGGAAGGCGCGCTGACCGAGCCCGTGTTGCTGGCCGGGGACCTGGCCGCGTTCGTCACGGCGATGCGGGGCGTCACCTTGCCGGCGGCGCCGCGGGCCTACCGCGGCGGGCCGCTCGCCTCGCTCGACGCGGAGACCCGGTCGGCCATCGAGCAGCTGCGCGCGATCCCGCAGGAGGGCGTCGACTGCGACGCCGCGACCGCCGTGTGGGAGGACGCGTTGCGGGCCCCGGCCTGGTCCGGGCCGCCGGTGTGGCTGCACGCCGATCTGACGCCGGGCAATCTGCTGGTGTCCGGCGGCAGACTGGCCGCGGTGATCGACTTCGGCTGCGCGGGGGTGGGCGATCCGGCCTGCGACCTGTTCCCGGCGTGGAACCTTCTGCCGTCCGGCGCGAGGGAGGTCTTCCGGGAGGCGCTCGGCGCGGACGACGCGACCTGGACCCGCGGCCGGGGGCGCACCCTCTCGCAGGCCCTGATCGCCCTGCCGTACTACCGCGTGACGAATCCGGCGATGGCCCGCAACGCCCGGCACGTGATCCGGGCGGTACTCGCAGAGTCCTGAGGCCAGCCCTGAGGCCAGCCCTGAGGCCAGGCGTCCGAAGCACGCCCGACCGGCCGCCTGTCGGTGGGGCGTGCCATGCTCGGAGCGGACCTGTGCGGGGTCCCGCGCGGTGGGGGCGGGGCGCGGTGTTGATCAGGCGTTGATCGGACGTCCATCCGAACCGGTGAGTATCTCCGGCATGTCGATGAACACCACTGCCCAGTCCACCACCGCCTCCGCGCCCGCCACCTCCGCTCCCGCCTGGTACGAGCTCGCCCTGTGCGCGCAGACGGGCCCGGGGTTCTTCTTCCCCGAGCCCGGCTCGTCGCTGCGCGACGCGAAGCGGCTGTGCGGGGCGTGCGAGGGGCGGGTGGCGTGCCTGGAGTACGCGCTGGCCAACGACGAGCGCTTCGGCGTCTGGGGCGGCCTCTCCGAAACCGAACGCCACGCACTGCGGTCCCGCCGCCACTGATCAGGTCTGCGTCGCCTTCCCACTGCGCCGCATCAACCCGACCCTGAGCGCAAGCGCGTCATCCCCTCCGCCCCACCCCTCAACGGGCACCTTGTCCGGCACGACCCGCACGGGATAATGCCCACCGACGGGTGACACGACCCCCCCGAACCGCGGATCTCCCGCGAACCAGATCCTGCCCGGATGGTCGTTCTCCCGCTCCGCCAGAGCGATGGGGAAGGGGATGATCCGGAAGGTGGGCGCGTAGTCCTCCCGAAATGGGATGGCGATCACCGACGGGCTTCCTGTCGCCCGTGGAGGGTGCTGGCACGGATGTTCACACCATGGGTATGCCTGAAGGACGGCAGCTACGCGGTGACGACGCCAGTATGCGATGGCCACCCAGGGAACCCATGCGACGAAGCCGATCATGAGCAAGAAGAAGATGACCGCGACCTGCCTCAGGAGACCCGAGATCAGGCACACGGCAATGAATGCCAAAGGAACGCCTAAGCAGACCAACCAGACTCCGCGTTGGAGGGCCAGTCTCTGGTAGCCGACAACGGTTGCGGGGTGATCCCAAGCCACCCCTGCGGACGGAAGCGTCATAGGAGGACCTCCAAGATGCGCGAGGTCGACGGTTTGCCAGGAGGAGCGGGGTGGGGGTCCGTAAAGGTCAACGTGTGGACGACTGCTTCGAGGATGTCGGTGTAGGCCTCGTGGTGCTGCGTTGCCGCGCTGCTGAGGTCCAGGACGAGTGTGTGGTGTCCGGAGGCGTGACTTGTTGCGATTCGAGCCTGAAACACTCGTTGCTCTACGTGCGGTAAAGCAAGGGTGCCCGCGACGAGGTAGCAGGGCAGGGTAGACGGCAAGTCGATGACCCGGCAGGTCGATGCGTTCCAAACAGGGGAGCGTGAAATCTCCATGGCGGTGCGTGCCGTACTCAGCCGAGGGTTGGGATCGCCGGACAGTCGAGCAGTCAAGGAAAACAACGAAGCGCAGATGCCGATCGCCTCATCCGGATGCAAGCCAATTGCGGTGTGAAGGACGCCGAGTTCGGCCAGCTGGTCAAGGCCGTCAAGGAGGCGACCCAGTTCCTGCTGCCCGGCATCACTACCCAAGGCGCAGGCCATCGCGTCCAGGGTTGTGCGGTCCGCGGGAGCGACGTCATGGAATCCCGGTGGTAGTCGAAACCAGACGGGCGGCATGGCCAGGTCTGGCATCACGGCCTCATCACCGTCCAGAATTGGCGCGATTTCGCCACAGTCGAGGGAGCGTCCTCGAGGACACCCCGAGCCCCGTCAACCGCTGTTGAACTGTGTTCAACCGTCTCGTTGTCGCTGACGTAGTCGAGGCCTGCAGTTGCCGCACCTGTGCCTGCGACAGCCACACTCACCCGGTCTCTGGTGGTCTGTGGTGATGCTCGCAGCGCCCATGCTGTAAGCGGGCTCTCGACCTCACGCAACGTGTTGGCGGTGGACCACGTCGTGCTGCGGAATGCCGTCGCGCCCGGCGAGAGGGCCGACAGGGCGCTGGCCCCCGGGGCCGCCGCCATGGCGGCCCGGGCTGCCGCCGTGCCGGCCTTGGCGCCGGAGGCGACCGCCGCCACGCCGGGGACGGAGCCCGCCGTGTCGCCCAGGAGGGTCACCGCACTCTTCCAGAAGTCCGCGTCGAATTCGCCCGTCGAGGCGCCGTCCACCAGCGGCTTCCTGAACTTCGGATCCGCCAGGTGCGTCGTCAGCGCCGCCAGCGACAGGCCGCCCGCCACCAGCATCACCGCCAGCCCGGCCGGCGGGCACAGCAGGGCCACGCCGGCGCCGATCGCCCCCAGGATCGCCGAGGCGTTGGACAGGGCGTCGCCCGGGTCGTCCGTGATCTTGTGCCAGGCGGAGGCCAGCAGGCCCGGCTCCTTCGGCGCCAGCCGGTCAGCCGCGGAGTTCAGGGTCCGGGCCACCTTGCGGGCCGCAGCCGCGTGTTCCGAGGCGAGCTCTCGGGCCAGGCGGCGGGCGTCCGCGAGGGCCTCCTCCGTGGTGGCCGCGGCGGCCCGGGACTCGTACCGGGCCGCCAGCGCGCGGTGCGCCACCAGCGTGTCGTGCCAGGACGTGAGCCGGCGGGCCGCCTCCGTCAGGGAGGTGTGGGCGGACTGGAGGTAGCGGGGGAGGTCCTGGGAGAGGGAGGCGCGGAAGGCGGTGGCCGCTTCGCCCTGCCAGGCCGAGCTGTGGGAGACCAGCGACTTCACGATCCGCGAGGCCTCGCCGAGGGAGGTCGCCGAGGCGGAGAGCTTCTTCGTCAGGGCCAGGACCGCCGCCGGGTTCCCGGGCGCCGGATCGAAGCCGAGAGCGGCGTGGTCAGCCACGGGAGGCCGCCCCCGCCGCGCGGAAGGCGGCGCGGATGGCCTCCTCCAGCTCCGCGTACTCCGCGGCGCTGCGGTCCACGCCCTCCCGTACCGCCTTGACGCGCTTGCCCAGCTCGCGCGCGCCGTGGGCCCATCTCTGCTGGAATCCGTCGCACGCCGCGTCCAGGTCCGCGGTGCCCAGCTGGTCGGCCCGGACGTGGTCCAGAGCGCGCCGGGCTTCCCTCAGGGAGGTCAGCGAGGAGTCCAGGGCACGGGTCAGACGGGTCAGCTGGTCGATGTCCACCTGGAGCGAGGTCATGACGCGAAACCCTGGCAGAGCGGGGCTCTGCCAGGGCAATCGACATCACCCGCGCGGGCGAGCGGAAACCGGTCAGGCCTTGCGGGCCGCGATGCGCGCCGCGCGGGCGGCCAGGCGCTCGTCGAACTTGCGGGCCTCGGAGTCCAGGCCGTTCATGAAGAGGCCCAGCTCCTCCTGGGCCTTCTGGCCCTCCGGGCCGAGGCCGTCGACATCCATGATCTTGAGGAAGCGGATCACGGGGCTCAGGACGTCGTCGTGGTGGATCCGCAGGTTGTAGACCCCGCCGATCGCCATCTGCGCGGCCATCCGCTCGAAGCCGGGCATGCCGTGTCCGGGCATCCGGAAGTTGACCACGACGTCCCGCACCGCCTGCATGGTGAGGTCCGGGGCAAGCTCGAAGGCCGCGCCCAGCAGGTTGCGGTAGAAGATCATGTGCAGGTTCTCGTCCTGCGCGATGCGGGCCAGCATCCGGTCGCAGACCGGGTCACCGGACTGGTGGCCGGTGTTGCGGTGCGAGATGCGGGTGGCGAGCTCCTGGAAGGCCACGTACGCCACCGAGTGCAGCATCGAGTGGCGGTTGTCGGACTCGAACCCCTCCGACATGTGCTGCATGCGGAACGCTTCCAGCTTGTCCGGGTCCACGGCGCGCGAGGCCAGCAGGTAGTCGCGCATCACGATGCCGTGGCGGCCCTCCTCGGCGGTCCAGCGGTGCACCCAGGTGCCCCAGGCGCCGTTGCGGCCGAAGAGCGAGGCGATCTCGTGGTGGTAGCTGGGGAGGTTGTCCTCGGTCAGCAGGTTCACGACGAGCGCGATCTTGCCGATGTCCGTGACCTTGGACTGCGCCGGGTCCCAGGCCTCGCCGTCCTCGAAGAATCCGGGGAAGTTCCGGCCGTCGCTCCACGGCACGTACTCGTGGGGCATCCAGTCCTTGGTGACCGCCAGGTGACGGTTCAGCTCCTTCTCCACCACCTCTTCCAGCGCGAACAGCAACTTGGCGTCGGTCCACGCCTCCGAGCTGCCGAGGTGGGGAGAGGTGATCGTCACGGGTACTCCTGAGTGCAAAGCGAATTACCTACGGTTCCGTAGCTTACGGACTCGTAGGTTAAGCGCGGCATCAAGGCGCGCCAAGCCCCAGGTGCATGTATGTCCGGTTACATCCGGTTATCTGAGCAGTTCGCGTGTGTCGCGAGGGGCCGGGAGATGGCCGAATTCATGCGCCGTCATGTCACCAGGTGGTCCCCCGGCCCGCGCCGCATGTCGTCGGGCACGGGCCGGGCGGGCTCTCGGTCAGTCCTGCCAGAGCGTCTCCCGGACCTCCTCGGCCGTCGTCGCCCGCAGCTCGCCGTCCAGTACCAGCCAGCGCGTGATGCCCAGCGACTCCAGGAACGGCACGTCGTGGCTGGCCACGACGAGCGCGCCCTCGTACGACTCCAGCGCGTCCGCCAGCTGTCCGACGCTCGCCAGGTCCAGGTTGTTCGTCGGCTCGTCCAGCATCAGCAGCTGCGGAGCGGGCTCGGCCAGCAGCAGCGCCGCCAGTGCCGCGCGGAAGCGCTCGCCGCCCGAGAGGGTCCCGGCCGGCCGGTCCGCACGGCTGCCGCGGAACAGGAAGTGCGCCAGTCGGGCCCGGATCAGGTTGTTCGTGGCGTGCGGGGCGAAGCGCGCCACGTTCTCCACCACCGAACGGCTTTCGTCCAGTACATCCAGCCGCTGCGGGAGGAACCGCGCGGTCACGTGCGTCACGGCCTCCCCGGAGTCCGGTTCCAGCAGCCCCGCGACCGTGCGCAGCAGGGTCGTCTTGCCGGAACCGCTGCGTCCCACCAGCGCGATCCGCTCCGGGCCCCGCAGCTCCCACTCGCCCGGGACCACGGCCCCGTGAGGCAGTCGCACATCGCGCAGGCTCAGGACCCGCCGACCGGGCGGGATCCGGGTCGCCGGCAGTTCGATCCGGATCGCGTCGTCGTCGCGCACCGCCTCGACCGCCTGGTCCAACCGCTCCTTCGCCTGGGCGAGCTTCTGGGTGTGCATGGTGCGGTGCTTGCCCGCCGACTCCTGCGCCGACCGCTTGCGGGCGCCCATCACGATCTTCGGCTCGCGCTTGCTGTCGTACATCTTCTGGCCGTACCGCTTGCGCCGCGCCAGTTTCACCTGGGCGTCGGACAGTTCCCGCTTCTGCCGCTGCACGTCGGCCTCCGCGACGCGGACCATCCGCCCGGCCGCTTCCTGCTCGGCCGCGAGCAGCTCCTCGTAGTCCGTGAAGTTGCCCCCGTACCAGCGGACTTCACCGTCCCGCAGGTCGGCGATCTGGTCGACCCGCTCCAGCAGCTCCCGGTCGTGGCTGACCAGGACCATCACGCCGGTCCAGGACTCGACCGCGGCGTAGAGGCGGCCGCGGGCGCGCAGGTCCAGGTTGTTGGTGGGTTCGTCCAGCAGGAGGACGTCCGGGCGGGCGAGCAGCAGAGCGGCCAGCCGCAGCAACACGCCCTCGCCGCCGGACAGTTCGCCGACCGTGCGGTCCAGCCCGATCCGGGCCAGGCCCAGCTGGTCGAGCGTGGCCAGGGCGCGCTCCTCCACGTCCCAGTCGTCGCCGACCGCGGTGAAGTCGGCCTCCGTGGCCTCGCCCGCCTCGATGGCGTGCAGGGCCGCGCGGGCGGTGTGGATGCCGAGCGCCTCGTCCACGCGCAGCGCGGTGTCGAGGGTGACGGTCTGCGGGAGGTAGCCGACCGTGCCGGCCACGGACAACTGGCCCTCTGACGGGGTCAGTTCACCGGCTATCAGCTTGAGGAGGGTGGATTTCCCGCAGCCGTTGAGCCCGATCAGGCCGGTGCGGCCGGGTCCGACGGCCAGCTGCAACCCGTCGAAGACGGGTGTGCCGTCGGGCCAGTCGAAGGACAGGGCGGAGCAGGTGACGAAGACAGGGGCGTGACTCATGGAGGCCTCCAGGTTGCGTGAGTGGTGCGTGCAACGCGGGGAGACAGCCGACGGACGGGAAGCGGCGGGCGGGCCACGGCGGGTCGGTGTCTCGAACCTCAGACGAGCAATGTCCTGCTCCGTTTCGGCGGGGATGGGGCGTCCACGAAGCTACGGGCGGCCGGAGCCGCCCGCAATCGAATTAGGCGGGAGGGGAGCGGGCGGAGGGAGGGCGGGCGGAGGGGAAGTGGGCGAAGGGGGAGCGGGCGGAGGGGGAGCGGGCCGAGGGGAGGCGGAGGGGCCGGTCAGCAGGTGTCCCGCAGCAGTTCGGCCAGGCTGTGGTCCATGTCGAGGTAGAGGTGCTCCAGGCCAGGCGGCACCACGGCCGACGCGCGCTCCAGGAAGCGGTGCAGCTCCGCCGTCACCATCAGTACGATCGCCACGCCCTCGGGTGCGTGGAACTCGATCGTCGTTCGGTCGGCGTCGTGCGGGCGCACGCGGACGTCGCCTCCGCCCGACGGACGGTCCAGTCCCGACTCCAAGAGCTCGCGAGCGAAGGTCCAGGAGACCTCGACGCCCTCCAGCGTGGCCGGGGCGGGGAAGGCCATCCGGACGGCGAACGGATCTGCCCGGTCGTAGGAGAGGGTGACGGGCACGGTCTCGACCTTCGGCGCGGTGGCGACCAGACGGGCCTGAACGGCCTGCTCGATGACAGTGATCAAGGCTCACTCCCTTGCGGCGGATCTGCTGCCGGGCCGTGGGGTGGGGCCCGGCAACCCGATAGACGCCGGAATCGGCAATTCCGTGCATGGGGGACGACGTGACGTGTGTCACCGATTGGCTGGAACCCGCCCGTGTGATCACACGGAGTGGCCGGGTGGGCGGATGTGCGCGACGGGCGGCGGGCCGGACCGGAAGGCCCCGGAGCGGCCGGAGAAGGGCTGGTAACCGATCACCCCGCCGGCGCAACGCGCTGCATCCGCCCCGGCGCGGACCGGTCGGGCCCCGCCCCGGCCACCGACGGCCGGCCCCGCTCCGGCCACCGACGGCCGGCCGGTGGCGCCCACGCGCCCTGGACGGCGGCTGCGGGGTGCGTTAGCTTCCGGCGCCATGAGACTTCGGGGAGTTGGGGTGGGCGTGGCCGCGGCGGCTCTGCTGGTGGGGGTGGTCGCGGCCCCCGCCCAGGCGGGCCCGGAACCGGGCGGTGCCGCAACGACCGCCGCCGCCGGGACCGCCGGTGAGTTGGAGGCCCCGGCCGCCGGAGCCGAAGGGGCCGCAGCCCTGGCGGAGGCCGGGACCGGGCCCGGGAGGCAGGGCCGGCACGGGGTCGCCTGGGCGCTCAAGGAGACCGGCGAGCGCGCCGCCGGCTCCCGCTTCCGCGGGCTCGCGGCGGTCAGCCGGACCACGGCCTGGGCCGCCGGGTCCAAGGGGGTCGTCCTGCGCACTGTGGACGGCGGCCGCAGCTGGCGCGACGTCTCACCGCCGGGCGCCGCGGCCGAGGGGCTGGAGCTGCGGGACATCGAGGCCTTCGACGCCCGAAGGGCGGTGGCCCTGTCCATCGGGGAGGGCGAGGCCTCCCGGGTGCTGCGCACCGAGGACGGCGGCGCCACCTGGACCGAGACCTTCCGCAACCCCGACCCCCGTGCCTTCTACGACTGCCTGACCTTCTTCGACTCCCGCCACGGTCTGGCGATGAGCGACCCGGTCGACGGCAGGTTCCGCATCCTGTCCACCGACGACGGCGGGCGGAGCTGGCGGGTACTGCCGGCCTCCGGCATGCCCGACGCCCTGCCGGGCGAGGCGGGCTTCGCCGCGAGCGGCCAGTGCCTGGTCGCCGCGGGCCCGCGGGACGTCTGGCTCGCCACCGGCGGCGGGGCGGCCGCGCGGGTCCTTCACTCGGCCGACCGCGGCCTGACCTGGCGGGTCGCCGCGTCCACCCTCCCGGCCGGCGACCCGGCGCGCGGGGTCTTCGCCCTCGCCTTCCGGGACCGTACGAAGGGCATCGCGGTCGGCGGCGACTACCGCACCGGCGAGGCCTCCCCGCAGGCCGCGGCCCGCTCCACCGACGGCGGGCGCACGTGGCGCCCGGCGGAGACGCCGCCGCCGGCCTACCGGTCGGGCGCGGCCTGGTACCCGTACGGCACGGACACCGCCCTGGCTGTGGGGCCGACGGGCACGGACGTCACCGCGGACGGGGGGCGCACCTGGCGGCCCCTGGAGACGGGGTCGTTCGACACCGTCGACTGCGCCCCCGACGGCGGCTGCTGGGCGGCGGGGGAGAAGGGCCGGGTGGCACGGCTGGAGCGCAGGTGAGCGGGGCCGCCCGCACGCCCGGCGCCAGCCCGCACGCCCCGCGCCAACCCGCGCCCCCATGCGGCCCCCCCATGCCGGCCCCCGCTCCCGCGCAGGCCCTCGCGTCCCCGCCCCGCCCGGCTACACCGCCGGGTTCTCGCGTACCGTCGCCAGGTCCGCCGAGGTCTTCGTGGCCATGAACTCCGTGATGCGGTAGGTGCAGACGCCCGCCAGCGCGAAGGGGTCCTCGGCCGCGATCTTCTCGATCTCCGCACGCGAGACGCCGCCGGCCAGGATGATCCCGCCGTCCCGCGGGACCTTGCGGCCCGACGCGAGGAAGACGCCCGCGGCGTAGTGGCCGTCCAGCCAGGCGATGTGGGCGTCCATCTCGTCCTCGACGGCTTCGACGGGCGCGGTGTAGGTGAGCTCCATGACGAACATGATCGCCAGGCTACTCTCGCACCATCATGACGAGTGTGCAGACCCCCGCCGATGAGGCCGAGGCCCGGGCGATACAGGACGAACTACGCCATCAGGTCGTGCTCACCGAGCTCGGCCCGCCCCCCGGCCGCGGGCTCGTCACCGGCGTGGACGTCGCCTACGACGACGCCCGCGACCTGGTGGCCGCCGCGGCCGTGGTGCTCGACGCCGCGACACTGGAGGTGGTCGAGGAGGCCACCGCCGTCGGACCCGTGAGCTTCCCGTACGTGCCCGGGCTGCTCGCCTTCCGCGAGCTGCCGACGGTGCTGGCGGCCCTCGGCGCCCTCACCACCGGGCCCGGCCTGGTCGTCTGCGACGGCTACGGCCTGGCCCACCCCCGGGGCTTCGGGCTCGCCTGCCACCTCGGCGTGGTCACCGGCCTTCCGGCCATCGGCGTCGCGAAGAACCCGTTCACCTCCACCTGCGCGGAACCGGGCGCCCGGCGCGGTGACTCTTCGCCGCTGCTGGCTCCCGACGGCGGCGAGGTCGGCCGGGCGCTGCGCACCCAGGACGGGGTCAAACCGGTCTACGTGTCCGTCGGCCACCGGGTCTCCCTGGAGAACGCCTGCGCGCACGTCCTGGCCCTGAGCCCCCGCTTCCGGATTCCCGAGACCACCCGGCACGCCGACTCCCTGTGCCGCCGGGCGCTCAAAGAGGCCTCCTGAGCCCGCGGGCGGATCGACGCGCGGACGCGCCCGGACGCCTGCGCCCGAGCACCTGCGCCCGTACTCCTGTACTCCCGCACGCCCGGCGGCTCACGGCCCCGCGGCTCAGCGGCTCAGCGGCTCAGCGGGAGTCCACCACCCGGAAGACGAGGCCGGCCTTCTGGAGGCGGGCGGTAAGGGCGTCGCCCATGGCCACCGCCGTCGTCAACTGGCCGGCGGCGTCCGGGAGGGCGTCATACGCCAGGCAGAGCGCGGACTCGGCCAGCATCTTCGCCGTCTCGCCGTAACCCGGGTCGCCGCCCGCGACCTCGGTCAGCACGCGCCGACCGCCGCCCTCGCCCACGAACCGCACCGTGAACCAGCTGCGCGCCCGCCGCTCGACGTCCGGCCCCTGGCCGGACTCCCAGCGGTTCATCAGCCAGCGGCGGGCCGGCGGGACCTGGGCGAGGGCCACGGTCGCGCCCAGTGCCGCCGTACCGCCGAGGGCGACGGGCAGGTGCTTGACGGAGGCGTAGTGCCGGTAGCGGAAGTCCGGACCGTAGCGCTCCAGGGCGGCAGCCGACCGGGTTACGAGGGTCGGGTCGAGCGTGGGCAGCGGCAGCGCCCAGGTGCCGGTCTCGCTGCTGAACCGGGGAGCGCCCACGGGGCCCCGGGCGCGACGCCCCAGCAGCCGGGGCTCGTGCAGCCGGCGGGCGCGCGCGGCCGCGAGGGTCTGCGGTCCCCGGCTCAGGGCGGTGAGCGCGGAGGCCAGGGTGCCGCCCGAGAAGAGGGCGTTGGACCGCATGAAGCCGTCCACCCGCAGCGGTACGCCCTCGGGGAGGTGACGGACCGTGAAGTACGCCCCGAGGTCGGCCGGGATCGAGTCGAAGCCGCAGGCGTGGACGATCCGGGCGCCGGTCTCGCGGGCCCGCGCGTCGTGTTCGACGTACATGCGGTCCACGAACTCCGGCTCGCCGGTCAGGTCCACGTAGTCGGTGCCGGCCCGGGCGCAGGCGGCGACGAGCTCGGCGCCGTACCAGACGTACGGCCCCACGGTCGTGGCCAGCACCCGCGTGGCGGAGGCCAGTTCACGCACGGCCGCGGTGTCCGAGGCGTCCGCCCGCAGGAGCGGGAGGTGCGCGCAGGCCGGGTCGATCGCGGTCAGCCGCTCGCGCAACCGTTCCAGCTTCGCGAGGTCGCGGCCCGCGAGCGCCCACCGGCAGCCGGCGGGCGCGTGCGCCGCCAGGTACTCGGCGGTCAGTGCCCCCACGAAGCCGGTCGCTCCGAAGAGCACTACGTCGTAGGCCCGTTCCGGACCGTCCTGTCCCACCTGTGCGTTCATCGCCGCTCCTCCCAGCTGGTGTCGGGGGCTGAGGCTAGCGTGAGGAGCGACTGCCCGCGCGGGCAGGTGTGACCTGCGGTAAGTGAGGTGTCCGTGATGTCGGAGAAGAGCCCTGGCAAGAAGACCTCGAAGCGCTCGGGGAAAGGGGCCGGCACCGCTCCCGTGCGGACGTGGGAGGCCGTGCGGGCCTACGCCCTGGGGCTGCCCGAGGCCGTGGAGGAGCATCCCTGGGGTCCCGAGGACGCGGTAGTGAAGGTCAACAAGAAGATCTTCGTCTTCCTGGGGAGCGCGGACGGGCCGCATCCGCCCGGGCTGTCGGTGAAGCTCAAGGACGAGGCGCTGCACGGACACGCCATGACCGCTCCGGGGGCGGAGCCCACCGGATACGGACTGGGGCGGTCCGGATGGGTCTCGGTGCCGTTGGGGGAGGAGGGGGCGCCCCCGGCCGAGGTGCTCTGCGAATGGGTGGAGGAGAGCTACCGCACGGTGGCCTTGAAGCGGCACGTGAGGGAACTGGACGAGCGGACCGGGACAATCGGCTAAGCGCTTGCTCGCCCGGGGGCTTGTGCTGAGTGGAACACGTTCCTAGCATCACTGGTGTTACATCAGTTGTGTCACACGTCGACGCGGTCACCCGTTCCCGTGTTCGCGCGTGTACACGTTCACGCGTTCACACACGGTCGCACCACAGACGCTGGGGGCTCGATGGCAGTGACAGGGAACGGGCGGGCGGGCGGCGGCCCGCTGGCCGGGGTGCGCGTCGTCGAGCTGGCGGGCATCGGCCCCGGGCCGTTCGCCGCCATGCTCCTCGCCGACCTGGGCGCGGACGTCGTACGGGTGGACCGGCCCGGCGGGGGCGGTCTCGCGGTCGACCCCGCCTACGACGTCACCAACCGCAACAAGCGCTCCGTCCTGGTCGACCTCAAGTCCGCCGGGGGCCCCGCCCGTGTCCTGGACCTGGTCGAGCGGGCCGACGTGCTCGTCGAGGGCTTCCGGCCGGGGGTCGCCGAGCGGCTCGGCGTCGGCCCGGCCGACTGCCACGCACGCAATCCGGGCCTGGTCTACGGCCGGATGACCGGCTGGGGCCAGGAGGGCCCGCTGGCGCACACGGCGGGGCACGACATCGGGTACATCGCCGTCACCGGTGCGCTCGGCATGATCGGCGACGCGGACGGAGCGCCGGCCGTCCCCGCGAACCTGGTCGGCGACTACGCGGGCGGCTCGCTCTACCTGGTCATCGGCGTCCTCGCCGCCCTCCAGCACGCCCGCACCACCGGCGCCGGCCAGGTGGTCGACGCGGCCATCGTGGACGGCACCGCCCACCTCACCGCCATGATCCACGGGATGATGGCGGCCGGCGGCTGGCAGGACCGGCGCGGGGCGAACCTGCTGGACGGCGGATGCCCCTTCTACGGCACCTACGAGACCTCCGACGGGCAGTACATGGCCGTGGGCGCGCTGGAGCAGCAGTTCTACGACACCTTCACCGAGCTGCTCGGCATCGCGGACCGGGCCCCCGCCCGCAAGGACCTCGCCCGCTGGGGCGAACTGCGCGCCGCCGTCGCCGAACGGTTCAAGTCCCGTACGCGTGCGCAGTGGACGGAGCTGTTCGAGGGGACCGACGCCTGCGTGGCGCCCGTCCTCTCACTGCGCGAGGCGCCGGACCACCCCCACCTCGCCGCCCGCGGCACCTTCACCGACTTCGGCGGGATCGTCCAGCCCGCGCCCGCGCCGCGCTTCTCGGCGACCCCGGCCGCCGTCACGGCCGGGCCCGCGCTGCCGGGCGCGCACACCGCGTCGGTGGCCGCCGACTGGGACGTTCCGGCCCTGCTCGGGGAGGAGGCCTGATGGAACCGTCCATGAGGGCCCCGGCCCCCGACGGGCTGCGCGCGCCGACCGGCCCCGAGCCGGCCCGGCCGATCGAATCCGTCCAGAACTGGCTGTGAGGAGCAGATCCATGAAGCGCCGGATCTTCGACGCCGACCACGAGGCGTTCCGCGAGACCGTCCGCACCTTCCTCGCCAAGGAAGTGCTGCCGCACTACGAGCAGTGGGAGAAGGACGGCATCGTCAGCCGCGAGGCCTGGCGGGCCGCCGGCCGGCAGGGGCTGCTCGGCCTGGCCGTCCCGCAGGAGTACGGCGGCGGGGGGAACCCAGACTTCCGCTACGCCGCCGTCATCGCCGAGGAGTTCACCCGGGCGGGCGCCCCCGGCCTCGCCATCGGCCTGCACAACGACATCATCGGCCCGTACCTGACCTCGCTCTCCACCGAGGAGCAGAAGCGCCGCTGGCTGCCCGGCTTCTGCTCGGGGGAGACCGTCACGGCCATCGCCATGACCGAGCCGGGCGCGGGCTCCGACCTGCAGGGGATTCGTACGACGGCCGAGGACCGCGGCGACCACTGGGTGCTGAACGGCTCCAAGACCTTCATCTCCAACGGGATCCTCGCCGACCTGGTCGTCGTGGTCGCCAAGACCACCCCCGAGGGCGGGGCGCACGGTCTGTCGCTGCTGGTGGTCGAGCGGGGCGCGGAGGGCTTCGAGCGCGGCCGCAACCTCGACAAGATCGGTCAGAAGGCGCAGGACACGGCCGAGCTCTTCTTCCACGACGTGCGCGTCCCGAAGGAGAACCTGCTCGGCGAGCTGAACGGCGCCTTCGTCCACCTGATGACCAATCTCGCGCAGGAGCGGCTGGGCATCGCGATGGCCGGGATCGCCGCCGCGGAGCACCTGCTGGAGATCACCACGCAGTACGTGAAGGAGCGCGAGGCCTTCGGACGTCCGCTCGCCAGGCTCCAGCACATCCGGTTCGAGATCGCGGAGATGGCCACCGAGTGCGCCGTCACCCGGGCCTTCCTCGACCGGTGCATCGCCGACCACTCCGCCGGGGAACTGGACCACGTCCACGCCTCGATGGCCAAGTGGTGGGCGACCGAGCTCCAGAAGCGGGTGGCCGACCGCTGCCTGCAACTGCACGGCGGGTACGGCTACATGAGCGAGTACCGGGTCGCGCGGGCGTTCACGGACGGCCGCATCCAGACCATCTACGGCGGCACCACCGAGATCATGAAAGAGATCATCGGCCGCTCCCTCCTCGGCTGACCTCCCCCTTGGAATCCTCCGAAAGGCTTGACCAGTGAGCACCGAAGCGTACGTGTACGACGCGATCCGCACCCCGCGCGGCCGCGGCAAGGCCAACGGCGCCCTGCACGGCACCAAGCCGATCGACCTGGTCGTCGGCCTCATCCACGCCCTGCGCGAGCGCAACCCGGGCCTGGACCCCGCCGCCATCGACGACATCGTCCTCGGCGTCGTCGGCCCGGTCGGCGACCAGGGCTCCGACATCGCCCGGATCGCGGCCATCGCCGCGGGGCTCCCGGACACGGTGGCGGGCGTACAGGAGAACCGCTTCTGCGCGTCCGGGCTGGAAGCCGTCAACATGGCCGCGGCCAAGGTCCGCTCGGGCTGGGAGGACCTGGTCCTGGCCGGCGGCGTGGAGTCCATGTCCCGCGTCCCGATGGCCTCGGACGGCGGTGCCTGGTTCGCCGATCCGATGACCAACTGGGACACCGGCTTCGTCCCGCAGGGCATCGGCGCGGACCTGATCGCCACCATCGAGGGATTCTCCCGGCGCGACGTGGACGAGTACGCGGCCCTCTCCCAGGAGCGCGCCGCCGCGGCCGTCAAGGAGGGCCGCTTCGCGAAGTCCGTCGTCCCCGTCACCGACCGCAACGGCCTGGTCGTCCTGGACCACGACGAGTTCATCCGCCCGGGGACCACGGCGGACACCCTCGCGAAGCTGAAGCCGTCCTTCGCGGACATCGGCGACCTCGGCGGCTTCGACGCCGTCGCCCTGCAGAAGTACCACTGGGTGGAGAAGATCGACCACGTCCACCACGCGGGCAACTCCTCCGGCATCGTCGACGGCGCCTCCCTCGTCGCGATCGGCTCCCGCGAGGCGGGTGAGCGGGGCGGCCTCACCCCGCGCGCGCGGATCGTCTCGGCCGCCGTCTCCGGCTCCGAGCCCACCATCATGCTCACCGGGCCGGCCCCCGCCACCCGCAAGGCCCTCGCCAAGGCCGGGCTGACCATCGACGACATCGACCTGATCGAGATCAACGAGGCCTTCGCCGGAGTCGTCCTGCGCTTCGTCAGGGACATGGGCGTCTCCCTCGACAAGGTCAACGTCAACGGCGGCGCCATCGCGCTCGGCCACCCGCTCGGCGCCACCGGCGCGATGATCCTCGGCACGATCGTCGACGAGCTGGAGCGCCAGGACAAGCGCTACGGGCTCGTCACCCTCTGCGTCGGCGGCGGCATGGGCGTCGCCACCATCGTCGAACGCCTGTAGTCGTGCGGCGCGGCGCGGGCCCGGCCGCCCCCCGGCACAGGACCCCTCGCCCCGCGCACCGCCGACCCGCCCGCCCCGGCCCCGCCGAACGAGACTTCCACGAAAGAGACCCATCCATGACCGAGACCCGCACCATCCGCTGGGAGCAGGACGAGACCGGCGTCGTCACGCTGATCCTCGACGACCCCGACCAGTCCGCCAACACGATGAACCAGGCCTTCAAGGAGTCCATCGCCGCCATCGCGGACCGCGCCGAGGCCGAGAAGGACTCCATCCGCGGCATCGTCTTCACCTCCGCCAAGAAGACCTTCTTCGCGGGCGGCGACCTCAAGGACATGATCCGGCTGCGGCCCGGGGACGCACAGCTCGCCTTCGACGCCGGCACCGAGATCAAGCGCTCCCTGCGCCGCATCGAGACCCTCGGCAAGCCGGTCGTCGCCGCCGTCAACGGCGCGGCCCTCGGAGGCGGTTACGAGATCGCGCTGGCCTGCCACCACCGCGTCGCCCTCGACGCGCCCGGTTCGAAGATCGGTTTGCCCGAGGTCACCCTCGGGCTGCTCCCGGCGGGCGGCGGCGTGACCCGCACCGTCCGTCTGATGGGCATCGCTGACGCGCTGCTCAAGGTGCTGCTCCAGGGGACCCAGTACAGCCCCCGGCGCGCGCTGGAGAACGGCCTGGTCCACGAACTGGCCGCCACCCCGGAGGAGATGCTCGCCAAGGCACGTGCCTTCATCGACGCCAACCCCGAGTCGAAGCAGCCCTGGGACGTACCCGGCTACCGCATCCCCGGCGGCACCCCGGCCAGCCCCCGCTTCGCCGCCAACCTGCCGGCCTTCCCGGCCAACCTCAAGAAGCAGCTGGGCGGCGCCCCGTACCCGGCGCCGCGCAACATCCTGGCCTGCGCCGTCGAGGGCTCCCAGGTGGACTTCGAGACCGCGCTGACCATCGAGGCCCGCTACTTCACCGAGCTGGTCACCGGCCAGACGGCGAAGAACATGATCCAGGCCTTCTTCTTCGACCTCCAGGCCGTGAACGCGGGCCGCAGCCGCCCGAAGGGGATCGAGCGCCGCACGGTCCGCAGGGTGGCCGTCCTGGGCGCGGGCATGATGGGCGCCGGCATCGCGTACTCCTGCGCCCGCGCCGGCATCGAGGTGGTCCTCAAGGACGTCAGCGCCGAGGCCGCCGCCAAGGGCAAGGCGTACTCCGAGAAGCTGCTCGACAAGGCGGTCGCCCGCGGCCGCACGACCGAGGCCCAGCGCGCCGAGCTGCTCGGCCGGATCACCCCGACCGCCGACGCCGCCGACCTGGCGGGCTGCGACGCCGTGATCGAGGCGGTCTTCGAGGACACCTCCCTCAAGCACACGGTGTTCCAGGAGGTCCAGGACGTCGTCGCGCCCGACGCACTGCTGTGCTCCAACACCTCCACCCTGCCGATCTCCGGGCTCGCGGAGGGCGTCAAGCGGCCCGCCGACTTCATCGGGCTGCACTTCTTCTCGCCCGTGGACAAGATGCCGCTGGTGGAGATCATCAAGGGCGGGCAGACCGGCGACGAGGCCATCGCCCGCGCCTTCGACCTGGTCCGCCAGATCAACAAGACGCCGATCGTGGTCAACGACTCGCGCGGCTTCTTCACCTCGCGCGTCATCGGCCAGTTCATCAACGAGGGCGTGGCGATGGTGGGCGAGGGCATCGAGCCCGCCTCCGTCGAGCAGGCGGCCGCCCAGGCCGGCTACCCGGCCAAGGTGCTCTCCCTGATGGACGAGCTCACCCTCACCCTGCCGCGCAAGATCCGCAACGAGACCCGCAAGGCCTTCGAGGCGGAGGGCCGCCCCTGGGCGGAGCACCCGGCGGACACCGTCATCGACCGGATGGTCGACGAGTTCGGGCGCCCCGGCCGCAGCGGCGGGGGCGGCTTCTACGCGTACGACGAGGCCGGCAAGCGGGCCGGCATCTGGCCGGGGCTGCGCGAGCACTTCACCAAGCCCGGGTACGAGATCCCCTTCGAGGACATGAAGGAGCGGATGCTGTTCTCCGAGGCGCTGGACACCGTCCGCTGCCTCGACGAGGGCGTGCTGACCTCGATCGCCGACGCCAACATCGGCTCCATCATGGGCATCGGGTTCCCCGCCTGGACGGGTGGCGTGATCCAGTACGTCAACGGCTACGAGGGCGGCCTGCGGGGCTTCGTGGCCCGTGCCCGCGAGCTGGCGGCGGCGTACGGCGAGCGCTTCGACCCGCCCGCCTCCCTGGTGGCCAGGGCCGAGCGCGGCGAGGTGTACGCGGACTGAGAGCGCGGCGGCCCCGGCCGGTCAGGGCCGGTCCGCGCCGGCCGCGGCGGGCCGGTGGGCCCGGCCGTTCAGGGCCGCCCGCTGGCCGGTCGGGAGCCCCGCCGCTCAGGGCCGGTCAGGGCCGGCCGCCGCGCCCCGCCTCCGCCGCACCGCCGTTGCGCAGGACCGCGAAGGCGCCGCGCTGCTCGGCGCCGTCCGGCGCGGTCCACCGGGCCAGCACCTGCCCGAGCAGGCCCTCCCCGGCGGCGGGCCCGGGACGCAGCACCCGGGCGACGGTCAGGGTCGGCGCCCCGGGCCCGCCCGCCCGACCCACCGCGACGACGGTGGCGTCGGCGGTGTCGGCCACGTCCGCGGACCCGGTCAGGCCCGCCGGTACTCCCCCTTGCGCGGGGTGCGCCTCGACCGTCGGGTCGGGGGTGTCGCTCTCACCCTGCGCCTGGGCCGCCGTCCGGCCCGCGAGCAGCGCGAGCAGCTGCCCGACCAGCACCGGGTCGTGGGCTCCGTCGTAGATCCAGCGCGTGCCCAGGACCCCGTGCTCGCTGGTGCCGATCAGGCCCGCCCCGGCGCCCGCCAGCGGGGCGCCCCGATAGGTCAGCGGGACGTGGTAGGCGACCGGGACCCCGCCCGATCCGTCGGTGACGACCATGAACTCGATCCCCACCTCGCCCTCGGGGTCGTCGAGCCGGAAGCCGCCCGCCCCGGAGAGCTGCGCGACATCCCCCGCGCCGCTGTACCAGGGGCGCAAGGGAAGCCACGCCGCGAGGAGTTCGAGCTTGGTCGGCGTCATGGTGGTGCGGTGGATGACAGCCATGACCGGGAACCTACCCCCCGGTCCCGGGCCCACCGCCGCCGCGGTCCCCGTCAGCCGCCCTCGGAGGCGAACGCCGCCCGCAGCTCCTCCCGCAACGACCGCTGGAAGGCGGTCACCAGGGCCTGCACCACCATCGGCTGCATGTGCGCCGACAGCGCCTTCATCGACTCCACGCGCTCCGGATCGCTCTCGCCCTCCGTGAACGGCCCCCACACCTCGTCGCGGAACAGCGCCGTCAGCTCGTGCGCCGCCGACCTGGCGTGCTCCATCAGCACCCGCCGGGCCGCCACGATCGTCTCGTGCGCGATCGGCACGTCGAGCAGCGCGACGCCCAGCCGCAGCAGCCCCACGTCCACCCGGAACCCGTCTCCGGAGGCCGCGACCACGTTCATCGCGGTCAGCCGCCGCACATCGGTGTCCGACAGGCTCCGTCCGGCCCGCTTCTCCAGCTCCGCCCGTGAGGCCTCCGCGGCGGCGTCCGGGGCCCAGGAGGCCACCATGGCCCGGTGGATCGCCAGGTCGTGCGCGCTCAGGTCGTCGGGCAGGGCGTCCAGGTAGCGCTCGATGGCGGACAGCGTCATGCCCTGGTGCTGCAACTCCTCGATCAGGGCGAGCCGGGACAGGTGCTCCGGCCCGTAGTGCCCCACCCGACGAGGGCCGATCACGGGAGGGGGCAAAAGCCCGCGCGTGCTGTAGAACCGTACGGTGCGGACGGTGACGCCCGCCCGGGCCGCCAGCTCGTCCACGGTGAGCGTCGGCTCGGGTGCCTGGTCGGCCATCGTCTGCGCCTCGCTCTCTGCTCCACAGCTTGGGTTCAACAGTATTGCTGTCGCACCAACGATGTGAAACGGCCAGGAGCTGCCCATGCCCACGAAACTGCGACTGCCCGGACGACCCGAAGAGATCACCGTCCCCGCCCTGCTCGCCCGCAATGCCGCCGAACACGCGGACCTGCCGGCCCTGTCGTGGCGCGCGGGCCCCGGCGCCGCCGAGTGGACGACCCTGACCTGGAGCGAGGTCCGCCGCGAGGTCGCCGTCCTCGCCGCCGGATACGCCGCCCTCGGCGTGGGGCGCGGCGACCACGTCCTGCTGATGATGGGCAACCGCCCCGAGCACTGGCTCAGCGACCTCGCCTTCGTGCACCTCGGAGCCGTGCCCGTCACCGTGTACGGGACCTCCGCGCCCGAGCAGATCGCCCACATCGCGCGCCACAGCCGGGCCCGGCTCGCCGTGATCGAGGGCGCCCGCGAGCTCGTCCGCTGGGAGCCGCTGCTGGCCGACACCGAAGTCCCCCTGGAGCGGCTGGTGGTGGCCGAGGCCGCCGAGGCGGGTCCGCACGGCAGCTACGGCTCCCTGTACGCGAGCGGCGCACGGCTGCACCGCGCCGACGCCTTCGAGAAGGCCTGGCCCGAGACCCGCCCCGAGGACCCGCTGACCGTCGTCTACACCTCGGGCACCACCGGCGATCCCAAGGGCGTCCGCCTCACCCACCGCAACCTGATGCTCCAGGCGGTTCGCCTCGACCGGCACGTGGACCTGCCGGAGCACGCCGAGCACATCTGCTACCTCCCCTTCGCGCACATAGCCGAGCGGGTCCTCGGGATCTACCTGCCCCTGCTGCGCGCGGCCCACGTCCGGTTGTGCGCGGACCCCGCCGCCGTGGCCGGCGCGGTCCGCGAGCTGCGCCCGGTGCAGTTCTTCGGTGTGCCCCGGGTGTGGGAGAAGCTCGCCGCCTCGGTACGGGCCGTGCTGGCCCGGCTCCCCGACGAGCAGCGGGCCGCCATCGAGGCGGCGAACGACCTGGCCCGCGCCCGGGCCGCCCACCGGGAGCGCGGCGAGCAGGTCCCGGCCGCGCTCGAAGCCTCGTACGCGGCGGCCAAGGAGCGGGTGCTGGATCCGCTGCTGGGCCTGGCGGGGATGGACCGGCTGGTCTGGACGGCCAGTGCGACGGCGCCGATGCCGATCGACGTGGTGCGCTTCTGGGCGGGCTGGGGGATCACCATCATGGACGCGTGGGGGCTCACCGAGACCTCCGGCGTGTGCACGGTCAACAGCCCCGACGGCTTCCGGCTCGGGTCGGTCGGACGGGCCATCGAGGGGGTGGAGCTGAGGCTCGCCGCGGACGGGGAGATCCTCACGCGCGGCGCGACCGTCTTCGGCGGCTACCTCCGGCCGGACGGTTCGCTGGAGGACGCCGCCGACGCGGAGGGCTGGTTCCCGACCGGGGACATCGGGCGCCTCGACGACGACGGGTTCCTCTGGCTGACCGACCGCAAGAAGGAGCTGATCATCACCTCGAACGGGAAGAACGTCTCCCCGGCCCTGGTGGAGAACACCGTCAAGGAGCACCCGCTGATCGGGCAGGCCCTGGTCCACGGCGACGGCCGGTCCTACCTGGTCGCCCTGCTCGTCCTGGACCCGGAACTGGCCCCGGCCTGGGCCGCCGCCCGCGGCATCGAGGCGGCCTCGCCCGCCGAGCTGGCCGCGCACCCCGAGGTCCGGGCGGAGGTCGACCGCGCGGTCGAGGCCGCCAACGCCCGCCTGAACCGGACCGAGCAGATCAAGAGGTACCACCTGCTGACCGGGGAGTGGGGGCCCGAGAGCGGGGAGCTCACCCCCTCGCTCAAGCTCCGCCGCCGGGTGATCCGCGCCAAGTACGGTGCGCTGATCGACGGCCTGTACGAGGACCCCGCCCCGGCTCCGTAACCCGGCCGGCCCGGTCCGGCGGGCGCGCGTCCGCCCGCCGGACCAGGGGGATGCCGACGTTGCCGGCCTCCGGCCCCGGTGGTCAGCGGCCGATCAAGGGATAGTGGTCGGAGAGGTTGGTGTAGGTGTAGGAGGTGCCCCAGCTGGAGACGGTCCAGGGCGCGGACTGCTCCTTCACCACGTTGTTCTCCCAGTTCGCCGGGCGGGCGTTGCCCTTGCGGTAGAGGACGTAGTCCAGGTCCTCGCGCGGGTCCGTCGGGTAGCGGTAGCTCGCGATCGAGTTCAGCGCGGTGTCGAAGGAGTACGGGTGCCCCGTGCGGGTGTCGGTGCCGGCCAGGTCCGCGTCGGCGAGCATGGACGCGTACTCCGGGGTGCGCGAGTCGACATTCAAGTCGCCCGCCACGATGACCTGTTCGTTCGCCGGGATGTTCTTCCCGTCCAGGAACGCGTCGATCGACCGGAACTGGCGGGCGCGCATCTGCGCCGCCTCGCCCGCTCCGCAGCCCGGGTCGGTGGACTGGGCGTGCGTGCCGACCACGTGCACCTTCGCGCCGTTGACGTTCAGCACCGCGTAGGCGAAGCCCTTGTTGGACCACCAGTCGGCGCCGCAGGCGTCCTTGAAGACCACCTGCTCCTTGCGGACGATCGGCCACTTGCTCAGGATCGCCACGCCGCCGTCCTCCGGCGTGGTGGAGGAGTAGGCCCCGCCGGTGGCGTCCCAGCCGGTCTTGCTGCGGCCGACGACCGGGGTCTGGTGCGGGTAGCCCGCCGCCGAGTTGGCCTTGAGCGCGTCCGAGGCGCCGTTGTCGAAGGCCTCCTGGAGGACGACCACGTCGTGGCCCCGGTAGAAGGCCGCCTTGGGGATCTCCGCCGCGCGGTGGTCTTGGCCCCAGTTCGGGTAGAGGCTCTTGCTCATCAGGAACACGTTGTACGACAGGACGCTGAGCCGCGGGGCAGCGGCGCTCTCCGCGGCCGTGGCGGCCGGCGCGGTGGTGGCGGCCAGCGCGCCGGCGGCTATCGCCGCGACGGCCGCGGCGGCGGCCCGGTGGCGGCGGTGGGAGGTGAGCAGCATGAGGTCTCCATCATTCCTGCGGGGGAAGATCGGCTCCGTCATCCAAGCAGCCGCGGTTACTTCGGGGTAACACCCGTGACAAGACTTTCTGTCCGCAGTGCGACGGCGTGGGGGCGCCGGTCCGACCGGAGCTGATCGCTCCTCCCCGGCGCAAGCCCCGCGACCCCCGTCATACTGGGAAGACGGCGAGGTCCAGACCCCGGGGGCATGATCATGAGTACGAAGGAACACCCCGCGACGGGATCGCCGGGCCGGGCTGCCGCCGGACGCACCGACCCGGAGCCGCCGCCGCCCGGCGGGGTGCTGTGGACCATCGCCGGCGACGTCCGCGCCCTGCTGATGCTGCCCGCCGCCTTCACCATGCAGGTCGCCCACCCCGCGATCGGCGCCGGGGTCGACCAGTACTCCGTCTTCCGCACCGACCCCTGGGGCCGCGGCGAGCGCTCGCTGCGCTCGGTCCAGCTGTGGGTGTACGGCGGCCGGGACGCCGCGGCGGAGGGCCGCCGGGTCCGCCGCCTGCACAAGGAGATCCGGGGTACCGACACCCGGGGCCGGCGCTACCACTCCCTCGACCCGGCCTGCTACGCGTGGGTCCACGCCAGCGGCTTCCCCGTCTACCTCTACGCGGGCCGCTACCTGCTGCGCCGCTTCACCCCCGCCCAGGAGCGGCAGCTCTACCGGGAGTGGCTCCAGGTGGGCCGCATCCTGGGACTCCACGACCGCGACATGCCGCAGAGCATCGAGGAGTACTGGGTCTACTACCGCCGCATGCTGGCCGAGGAGATCGAGCCCACGAAGGTCGCCCGCGAGCTCGTCGCCACCGACGTCCCGCTGCCCCGGCCCGAGGGCGGCTCCCGGCCGGTACGGCTGCTGCTGCGGCTCACGTGGCCGCTGCTGCGGGCGGCGTTCCTGCGCCTGCGGGCCTTCGTCACCGTCGGGTTCATGCCGCCCGACGCGCGCGCCGCGATCGGACTGGCGTGGACCCCGGCCCAGGAACGCAGCCTCAGGCGCTTCGCCGCCGTCGTGCGGATTCTCGTACCGCTCCTGCCCGAGCGGCTGCGCTACCTGCCCGTCGCGCGGGCGGCGCGTGCCCGGTGGCGCGCCGCCGCCCGCTGACGGACCTCAGTGCCCGTGGTCGTGGACGGCGTTCGTCTCCGCGATCTTCTTCCAGGACTTCGGCTCGACCGGAGCGGCGGGGGCGGCGGGGGCGGCCGGCAGCGAGCGGGCCGACGGGGACTGCGCCGCCTTCGCCTTCGACGGGTTCAGCGCCGAGGCGTCCGGCTTGCCCGGGGTGTAGAGCCAGGTCTCGAACAGCTGGCCCAGCGGCTTCCCGGAGATCTTCTCGGCGTAGCGGACGAAGTCGCCGACCCGGGCGTTGCCGTGGGCCCGCGCGGTCGGCCAGCCCTTGAGGATCCGGAAGAACGCCTCGTCCCCCACCTCGTTGCGCAGTGCCTGCACGGCGATGGCACCACGGTCGTAGACGGCCCCGTGGAACTGGTTCTCCGGACCGGGGTCACCCGGCTTGACCTGCCAGAACGGGTCCTCGGCGGGGCGGGTGGCGTAGGCCCAGTCGGCGAGCTCCTGCGCGGTGCCCTCGCCCTCCTTCTCCGACCACAGCCACTGGCTGTACCGGGCGAAGCCCTCGTTGATCCAGATGTCCTTCCACCCCTCGACGGACACGCTGTCGCCGTACCACTGGTGGGCCAGCTCGTGCACGACCACCGAGACGTTCGCGCCGTTCTGGAACTGGCGCGGCCCGTAGAACGGCCGGGTCTGGGTCTCCAGGGCGAATCCGGCCGTCACGTTCGGGACGTAGCCGCCCAGCGCGTTGAAGGGGTACGGCCCGAAGACCTCCTCCAGCCACTCCGCGACCTCGCCGGTGCGCTCCACGCTGGCGCGCGCGGCGCCGGCGTTCGCGCCCAGGTCCTTGCTGTACGCGTTGAGGATCGGCAGCCCGCTCGCCGTCCTGTCGGTGGTGATGTCGAACTTGCCGACCGCGAGGGTGGCGAGGTACGTGGCCTGCGGCTTGTCGGAGCGCCAGTTGTACCGGGTCCAGCCGAGCCGCGAGGTCTGCGACTGGAGCACGCCGTTGCTGATGGCCTGGGTGCCGTCGGGGACGTTGACGGAGACGTCGAAGGTGGCCTTGTCGGTGGGGTGGTCGTTGCTCGGGAACCACCAGACCGCCGAGTCGGGCTCCTGCGCGGCCACACCGCCGTCGGGCGTGCGCTGCCAGGCGGACCAGCCGTCGACCTTGAACTCGGAGGGCTTCCCGGCGTACTTGACGACGACGGTGACCGGGGTGTTGCGCGCCAGCGGTTTCGCCGGGGTGACCACCAGCTCGTGGTCGCCGGACGTGGCGAACTTCGCCTTGGCGCCGTTGACCCGGATCTCGCTCACGTCGAGGCCGAAGTCGAGGTTGAAGCGGGACAGGTCCTGCTTGGTGGTGGCCAGCAGGGTGGCCGTGCCCTCCAGGAGGTCCGTCGCGGGCTGGTACTTCAGGCGCAGGTCGTAATGGGACACGTCGTATCCGCCGTTGCCGCTGGCCGGGTAATAGGGATCGCCGATACCCGGGGCGCCCGGACCGGAGCTCGCCGCCGATGCCGGGATCACCAGCAGGAGGGAGGCGGCGAGCACGCTCGGGGCGATGACTTTGCGGTGCACGAAGGGCTCCAAGTGGTAGGGGAGACAGTTCGGTTCGAGGTCTCGTCGTTCGACCGTATTCACCCGTGGCGCCCCACGTCATGTCCATGGCCCCTGCTGTCACACGATCGCCATTCGGCCGTCACGCGGCGGGCCGGCGGCCTGCCGGGGCGGGGCCGGACGGTCCTGCCGGGGCGGGCCGGGCGCGCTGCCGGGGCGGGCCGGGCGCGCCCCGGCGGCGTCCGGGCGGAGCCGCCGAACGGGCCCCGGTGGGGTCCGGCCGGATCTGCCGGGCGGCCGCAGATCGGCCGGAAACGACCGCCGGGCCGGGGTCGCGGGGCCGCCCCCAAGGCGGGGGCTGGTCGGCATACTGAGCAGTCGGTAACCTGGCCGCCATGACCGTCTCGACGCTTCCCCCGCTCGCCGCCCGGCACGCCTGGCACGGCGCGATCAACCCGCTCCACTCCACCGTGTACTTCTCCCCGGACACCACCGCGGAGTTCGCCGCCCTCGGGGTCGAGGACCGGGTCGCCGTCAACCTCGCCCACCGGTCCGCCGCCATGGGGGCCGTCGGAGCGGGCGCCGTGACCGCCGCCTTCTACAACTACCGCCACGACCTCGTCGCCCGGCACCTCCCGGCCGTATGGGAGACCGTCACGCCCGCCCAGGCCCTCGACGCCCGGCTGCGCGCCGCCGACACCACCCTGCGCCGGCTCCTCGGCGCCGAGACCGTCGAGTCACCCGGGCTCGCCGAGGCCGCCGACCTCGCGATGCACGCCACCGAGGCCTGCACCCGGCACGGCCGCACCCTCTACGCCGCCCACGCCGACCTCCCCGTGCCCGAGGAGCCGCACCTGCGCCTGTGGCACGCCGCCACCCTGCTGCGCGAGCACCGCGGCGACGGCCACCTCGCCGCCCTGCTCACCGCGGGCCTCGACCCGCTCGAAGCCCTGGTCAGCCACACCGCCACCGGCAAGGGCATGGCTCCGAAGTGGCTCAAGTCCATCCGCGGCTGGGAGCAGGCCGACCTCGACGCCGCCACCGCCCGGCTGCGCGAGCGCGGGGTGCTCGACTCCGACGGCGCGCTGACCGAGCAGGGCGCCGCCCTGCGCGAGCGGCTGGAGGCGGAGACCGACCGCCTGGACGCCGCCCCGTACGAACACCTCGGCGCGGCCGGCCTGGCCCGCCTGGCGGAGCTCGGCGGCGGCTTCGTGGCGAAGGCGGTCGCCGCCGGCGCCTTCCCCCGCGACCTCCGGGGCTAGGGCCTGTCGGATCGTGCCGGGTCCGCGCCCGGCACGGTACGGCACCGCCGGGCCCGAGCCGCCGTCTTGCGGGCTTGCCGCCCCTTGCCGCCGCCACCTGCCACACTTGGCAGCCTTCCAGTGCAAACGAAGGCAGGCGGGACCCGATCGTGACGACGTCCATCGAAGGCAGGATCGCCGAGGAGCTCGGCGTACGGGAGCGGCAGGTCAAGGCCGCCGTCGAGCTGCTCGACGGCGGCTCCACCGTGCCGTTCATCGCGCGCTACCGCAAGGAAGCGACCGAGATGCTCGACGACGCCCAGCTGCGCACCCTCGAAGAGCGGCTGCGCTATCTGCGGGAGCTGGAGGACCGGCGCGCCGCGATCCTGGACTCCGTACGGGAACAGGGCAAGCTCGACGCCGAGCTGGAGGCGCGGATCAACGCCGCCGACACCAAGGCCCGGCTGGAGGACATCTACCTGCCCTTCAAGCCCAAGCGGCGCACCAAGGCGCAGATCGCCCGGGAGGCCGGGCTGCAGCCGCTGGCCGACGGCCTGCTGGCCGACCCGTCGGTGGAACCGGCCGTCGCGGCGGCCGCGTTCGTCGACGGGGACAAGGGCGTCGCCGACACGGCGGCGGCGCTGGAGGGCGCACGCGCCATCCTCACCGAGAAGTTCGCCGAGGACGCCGACCTGATCGGCGAACTGCGCGAGCGCCTGTGGAGCCGCGGCCGGCTCGCCGCGAAGGTCCGGGAGGGCAAGGAGGAGGAGGGCGCGAAGTTCGCCGACTACTTCGACTTCGCCGAGCCGCTCACCGCGCTGCCCTCCCACCGCGTCCTCGCGATGCTGCGCGGCGAGAAGGAGGACGTCCTCGTCCTCGACCTGGAGCCGGAGGACCGCGAGGACACCGCGACCCCCGGGCCCTCCACGTACGAGGCCATGATCGCCCGCCGCTTCGGGGTGAACGACCGCGGCCGCCCCGGCGACAAGTGGCTGGCCGACACCGTCCGCTGGTCCTGGCGCACCAAGATCCAGGTGCACCTCGGGCTCGACCTGCGGACGCGCCTGCGCCAGGCCGCCGAGGACGAGGCGGTACGGGTCTTCGCCGCCAACCTGCGCGACCTGCTGCTCGCGGCGCCCGCGGGGACCCGGGCCACGCTCGGCCTCGACCCGGGCTTCCGCACCGGTGTGAAGGTCGCCGTGGTGGACGCCACCGGCAAGGTCGTCGCCACGGACGTCGTCCACCCGCACGTCCCGGCCAACAAGTGGGACGAGTCCCTCGCCAAGCTGGCCCGCCTCGCCAAGGAGCACGCGGTCGAGCTGGTCGCCATCGGCAACGGCACGGCCTCCCGCGAGACCGACAAGCTGGCCGGGGACCTCATCGCCCGCCACCCCGAGCTCGGGCTCACCAAGGTGATGGTCTCGGAGGCCGGCGCCTCGGTGTACTCGGCCTCGGCCTTCGCCTCGCAGGAACTCCCCGACATGGACGTGTCGTTGCGCGGCGCGGTCTCCATCGCCCGGCGGCTCCAGGACCCGCTCGCCGAGCTCGTCAAGATCGACCCCAAGTCGATCGGCGTCGGCCAGTACCAGCACGACCTGGCCGAGGCGAAGCTCTCCCGGTCCCTCGACACGGTCGTCGAGGACTGTGTGAACGGCGTCGGCGTGGACGTCAACACGGCGTCGGCGCCCCTGCTCTCCCGCGTCTCGGGCATCAGCGGCACGCTCGCCGAGAACATCGTGGCCCACCGCGACGCCAACGGCCCCTTCCGCAGCCGCAAGGGGCTCAAGGACGTGGCCCGCCTCGGCCCGAAGGCGTACGAGCAGTGCGCGGGCTTCCTGCGCATCCGCAACGGGGACGACCCGCTCGACTCCTCGGCCGTGCACCCCGAGGCCTACCCGGTGGTCCGGGCGATGGGCAGGACGGCCGGCGGCGAGGTGGCGTCGCTGATCGGCAACACCGGCGTCCTGCGCTCCCTGCGGCCGGAGCAGTTCGTCACCGAGGCCTTCGGCCTGCCCACCGTCACGGACATCCTGCGCGAGCTGGAGAAGCCGGGCCGCGACCCGCGCCCCGCCTTCAAGACGGCCACCTTCAAGGAGGGCGTGGAGAAGATCGGCGACCTGGCGCCGGGAATGATCCTGGAGGGCGTGGTCACCAACGTGGCGGCCTTCGGCGCCTTCATCGACATCGGCGTCCACCAGGACGGCCTCGCGCACGTCTCGGCACTGTCGAAGACCTTCGTCAAGGACCCCCGGGACGTGGTCAAGCCCGGTGACATCGTCCGGGTGAAGGTCATGGACGTGGACATCGCGCGCAAGCGGATCTCGCTCACCCTGCGCATCGACGACGAGGCCGGGGCGGACCGCTCCGCCGGCGCACCCCGGCAGCGCGCGGAGCGCCAGGAGCGGCCGGAGCGCCGCGGCGGCGGCCGACCGCCGCAGCAGCGCGGCCAGGGCACCGGCCAGGGAGGCCGACGCGAGCAGGGCCAGGGCGGTCAAGGCCAGGGGCAGGGGGGCCAGGGCGGTCAGGGCGGTCAGGGCGGCCAGGGCGCCGGTCAGGGCCAGCGCGGCCAGGGCCGGCGGCCCGCCGCCGGCGGCGCCCCCGCCCCGGCCAACAGTGCGATGGCGGACGCCCTGCGGCGCGCCGGCCTCACCGGTCCCGGCGAGGGCCGCAAGCGGTAGCCGCAGCCTCGCGCGCCGGGCCTTTGCAGCCACCCGGCGCGCGCGGAATCCGTACGGGATGGCCGAATAGCGGCCTCACGCGGGGACATACCTTGCCAACTCCCGTACAAGATCTGTAGGCATGGTGGAACGCCCGTTCGTCACCCGGCGAACGGGCTTCCGCATTCTCCCCTCAGGACCGTATTTCCCCGAGGCCGCCTTGAAGGCACAGGACGCCATGCCCATGCCCACGCACGCCTACCGACGCTGCCCGAGAAAGGGTCCGAAGAGGGATCACATGCCCCACCGGCAACTCAGCCTCCGCAAAAGGTGCGAGAACATTCTCGGCCATCTGGATCTGACCCGTCCGTTCTCCCTGGACGCGCTCTGCGACCGGATGGCCGAACAGCGAGGACGCCCCATCCGGCTCCACCCGCTCCCCAAGGAGGCCGCGGAATCCGGCGTCTGCGGCCTGTGGGTGGGCACCGCCAGCGTCGACTACGTCTTCTACGAGGCGCAGACCACCCCGCTGCACCGCGAGCACATCGTGCTCCACGAACTCGGCCACATCCTCTTCGGCCACCACTCCCTGGAGGGGGTGGAGTCCGGGGGCGGCGCCCCCACCGTCCTGGGGCGCACCAACTACACCACCCGCCAGGAGCAGGAGGCGGAGATGCTCGCCAGCATGATCCGCATCCGCACGGCGCACGCCGGACCCCGGTCGGCCGCCCGGCCCGGGGGCACCCTCGCGCGGCTGGAGTCCGCCATGGGCTACGAATGGGGGAACGATGGGCGCTGACCTCACCGCCTTCGGCAACTGGCTCGCGGTGCCCAGTGTGGTGTGCCTGTGGGCGGCGGTCCTCCTGCGCGCCCCGGGCGCCCTGCGCTCCCCGAAGCAGCGCGGCCTGTGGCTCGCCGTCGCCACCGCCGCCGCCGCGATGACCCTGAACCTGCCGGCCGTCGTCACCTACGCGATGGGCCGCGACCCCGGCTACGCCCACACCATCGGCCTCGTCCGCAACCTCATCGGGGTGCTGTCGGCGGGCGCCGTGATCTACTTCGTCGCCGCCACCACCCGCGGCCGGCGGCTCCAGGCCGTCTCGGCCGCCGCCACCCTGGTGTGGCTCGCCACCCTGGTCGCGCTCGACGCCGCCGCGCCCGGGCACGGCACCCACGCCATGCCGCCCGTCGGCGACCCGGTGCCCTCCCTCGCCTACTGGCTCGTGCTGATCTCCGCCCACGTGACCGCCAACACCCTCTGCGTGGGCCTGTGCTGGCACTACAGCCGCCGCACCGAGAGCCGGGGGCTGGCCGCCGGACTGCGGCTGTTCGGCCTCGGCACCGCCCTGGCCGGGCTGTTCTGGCTGGCGTACCTCCTCAAGGCGCTGTTCGGCAGCACCTGGGCGATGCCCGCGCTGCCGCTGATGATGAACCTGCACGGCCTGCTGCGCGCCGCCGCGATCCTGGTGCCGACCCTGTTCACGTACCGGCGCACCGCCGCCGACATCGCCACCGCCTGGCGGCTGTGGCCGCTGTGGCGGGACCTGGTCCAGGCCGTCCCGCACGTGGCCCTCAACAAGCCGCGCGCCGGCCGGGTCGTGGAACTGCTCTGGCCGCCGGTCCCGCGCAACCTGCTGGTGTACCGCAAGGTGATCGAGACCCGCGACGCCATCCTGATCCTGGGGGAGTACGCGGCCCCGGGCGCCCTGGAGCTCGCCCGCGACCACGTCGCCGGGGCCGGCGTCCCGGAGCAGCGGCGCACCGCGGCCGCGCTGGCCCGCGTACTGAAGGAGGCGCGGCAGGCGAAGCTCGCGGGGCTGCCCGTCCGGGCGGGCGAGGGGTCCGCCCTGGAGCTGCCCGCCGCGATCCAGACCTCGGCCGAAGGCGGGGGACTGGCGGACGAGGCCCGCTTCCTCGTCGACGTGGCCCGGGCGTACGCATCGCCGGCCGCCGCCGCTGCCGCCACCCCGTGACCCGCCCGACCGCAAGGAAGTGACACCTCTTGACCACCGTACTGATCACCGGGGCCAGCGCCGGACTGGGCGCCGCCTTCGCCCGGGGCTTCGCCGCCAAGGGGTGCGGCCTGGTGCTCGTCGCCCGGGACAAGGACCGGCTGGACGCCGTCGCCGGCCGGCTCGCCCGCGAGTTCGGCACCTCCTGCGAGGTGCTGCCCGCCGACCTGCTCGACGCGGGCGGCCTCGCGGTGGTCGCCGAACGGCTCGCCGACCGGGCCCGGCCCGTGGACGTCCTGGTCAACAACGCGGGCTTCGGGCTGCCCGCCCCCTTCCCGTACAGCCCGGTCGAGGACGAGGAGCGGATGCTCGACCTGCTGGTCAAGGTCCCGCTCCGGCTCACTCACGCCGTGCTGCCCGGGCTGCGGGAGCGGCGCCGGGGCGCGGTCCTCAACGTCTCCTCCGTGGCGGGGCTGCTGCCCACGGGGACGTACGGGGCCGCCAAGGCGTGGGTCACCGCGTTCAGCGAGTCGCTGCGGGTGGACATGGCGCCGTACGGGGTCCGGGTCCTGGCGGTGGTGCCCGGCTTCACCCGCACCGAGTTCCAGGAGCGGGCCGGGATGGACGTCAGCGCCCTGCGCGACGCGGTCTGGCTGGAGCCGGAGGCCGTGGTGGCCAAGGCCCTCAAGGACCTGGCCCGGCGCCGCCCGGTCAGCATCACGGGCCGCCGCTACCAGGCCTACGCCCTCGCCGCACGCCACCTCCCGCGCACGTTCGTGGCCCGCAGGATGGCCCGCGACCGGCGGCCCCCGGCGGACCGCGCCGCCTGACCGCGCCCGCCCGCCAGAGCGAGCCGGCCGCCGGCGAGCCGGCTACAGCTCCGTGACCTTGCCGTCCGCGACCCGCAGGCGCCGCGTCACCGCGACCGCGTCCAGCATCCGGCGGTCGTGCGTGACCAGCAGCAGCGTGCCCTCGTACGCCTCCAGCGCGGACTCCAGCTGCTCGATTGCCGGCAGGTCCAGGTGGTTCGTCGGCTCGTCCAGGACCAGCAGGTTCACCCCGCGGCCCTGGAGCAGCGCCAGCGCCGCACGGGTGCGCTCGCCGGGGGACAGCGTGGCCGCCGGGCGCAGGACGTGGGCCGCCTTCAGCCCGAACTTGGCCAGCAGCGTGCGGACCTCGGCCGGCTCGGTGTCCGGGACCGCCGCGCAGAACGCCTCCAGCAGCGGCTCGTCACCCAGGAACAGGCCGCGCGCCTGGTCGACCTCGCCGACCAGCACGCCCGAGCCGAGGACGGCCGAGCCGGAGTCCGGCGCCAGCCGCCCCAGCAGGACGGCGAGGAGAGTGGACTTGCCCGCGCCGTTGGCCCCGGTGATCGCCACCCGGTCCGCCCAGTCGATCTGCAGGCTCGCGGGGCCGAAGGAGAAGTCCCCGCGCTCGACCGCCGCCTCGCGCAGGGTGGCCACCACCGAGCCGGAGCGCGGCGCCGCCGCGATCTCCATGCGCAGCTCCCACTCCTTGCGCGGTTCGTCGACGACGTCGAGGCGCTCGATCGCGCGCTGCGTCTGACGGGCCTTGGCGGCCTGCTTCTCGCTGGACTCGCCGCGCAGATTCTTGCCGATCTTGTCGTTGTCGCTCGCCTTGCGGCGGGCGTTGCGCACGCCCTTGTCCATCCAGTTGCGCTGCATCTGCGCCCGGCCCTCGAGCGCGGACTTCTTGCCCGCGTACTCCTCGAACTCCTCGCGGGCGTGGTCGCGGGCCCGCTCGCGCTCCTCCAGGTAGGCGTCGTAGCCGCCGCCGTAGAGGTTGATCTCCTGCTGGACCAGGTCCAGTTCGAGGACCTTGGTGACGGTCCTGGCGAGGAACTCGCGGTCGTGGCTGATGACCACCGTGCCCGCGCGCAGGCCCTTGACGAACCGCTCCAGCCGCTCCAGGCCGTCCAGGTCCAGGTCGTTGGTCGGCTCGTCGAGCAGGAAGACGTCGTAGCGGGAGAGCAGCAGCGAGGCGAGGCCCGCGCGGGCCGCCTGGCCGCCCGAGAGCGCCGTCATCGGCAGGTCCAGGCCGACCGCGAGTCCCAGGTCGGCCGCGACCTCCTCGGCCCGTTCGTCGAGGTCGGCGCCGCCGAGGTCCAGCCAGCGGTCCAGCGCCGTCGCGTACGCGTCGTCCGCGCCCGGGGTTCCGTCCACCAGCCCCTGCGTCGCCTCGTCGAGCTCCGCCTGGGCGGCCGCCACACCCGTGCGCCGGGCCAGGAAGTCCCGTACGGACTCCTCGGGCCGGCGGTCCGGCTCCTGCGGGAGGTGGCCGACGGCGGCTCCCGGCGGGGACAGCCGCACTTCACCGGTCTCGGGGGCGTCCAGCCCGGCGAGCATCCGCAGCAGGGTGGACTTCCCGGCGCCGTTGACGCCGACGAGACCGATCACGTCGCCGGGCGCGACGACGAGGTCGAGATCGGCGAAGAGGGTGCGCTCACCGTGCGCGGCGGTGAGCTTCTTGGCGACGAGGGTTGCAGTCATGATGCCGCCGATCCTATCCGGGCGGCGACGTCACACCCCGACCAGCCAAAGTCCCGCCCACAGCGCCGCCACGGCGGCGACGGTGTTCAGCGGGTACTCCGGGAGACGCGGGCGGCCCGTCCAGGATCGCAGCGCCCGCTCCGGGCCCCGCACCCGCACCCCGCGCACCCCGCTCCCGCGCCCACGGTCCGCTCGGTACGGCCGCGACGGCACCCTCGGGCGGCTGCCCGGCTGCGGACGGTCAGCCCGGGGTGGGGACGGAGCCCGGCGCCCACGTGAAGTCCGGCGTCCGGCGGCCGAGGAACGCGGCGACGCCCTCCGCGGTGTCGCCGCTTCCGGCGGCCTGGGCCGCCCAGTGCGCGTCCCGGTCGGTCCGGCCGTCCGCGAACTCCTTGGCCGCGGCCTGTGTCAGCCGGGAGCGCGAGGTCAGGATGCGGGTGAAGTCCGCGACCCGCCCGTCCAGCCGCCCGGCCGGAAGCAGCTCGTTCAGGAAGCCGGCCCGCAGCGCCTGTTCGGCGTCGATCAATTCCGCGGAGAAGAGGAGGTACTTCGCCCACGCCGGACCGACCACGGACGACAGCCGTCGGGTGGAGGAGGCGGGGTAGACGATGCCCAGCTTCGCCGGGGTCACCCCGAAGGACGCCCCTTCCTCGGCGAACCGCAGGTCGCAGGCGGCGGCCAGCTGGCTGCCCCCGCCCACGCAGAAGCCGCGGATCGCCGCCAGCGTGGGCTTCGGGAAGGCCGCCAGGGCCTCCTCCGCCGCCACCGCCAGGGCCTGCGGGTCCTCGCCACCGGTCAGGGAGGAGATGTCCGCCCCCGCGCAGAAGGTCGGCCCGGCCCCGGTCAGGACGAGCGCCCGTACGGCCGGATCGGCCGCCAGGTCCGCCAACAGGCCGGGGAGGGCCCGCCACATGGCGGCCGTCATGGCGTTGCGCTTCGCGGGATGGGAGATGACGACGGTGGCGACCCCCTCGGCGACGGTGTGCCGCAGGGCTGCTTCCGGGGCCGGAGCCGGGCTTGCGTCCATGCGCCGGATGCTATCCCGGGCCGCCGATCCCATGATCGGGGGAGTCCGCCCCCGTGGTGAACGCCGGGACGAGCTCCGAGGTGGGCGCCGGGGCGAGCACCGAGGTGAACGCCGGGGCTGGTCCAGGGGGCCTTCGGGGTCCTGGTCAGGGAAGACGCGGCGCCGTCTGAGGCGGGCGCGGCGTACGGGGCCCCCGAGGCGGCCGAGAAGCGACCGGCAGAAGATCAGGAACAGTCGAACAACTGACGCTGTCATACGCCAGCGGTCAAAATGTGCTCTATAGGCGCTGACTTCTGGTCAGCGGTCCGGTCCGTCCGGGGCGGTTCACCACTCTTGACGCGTGGAGACGATCGAGCGTGAAGACGGGGGACGGAAGATGGATGTCAGCGGGAGTGTCCCGCCTGCCAGGGAGGGGGAGCCGGAGGCTCCGGCCGACCCGCTCGCCTACGAGGGAGTGTGGAGGTTCACCGCTCCCGCGGTAGAAGAATCCGTTCCTCAGGCCCGCCGCGCGGTCCGGGAGCTGCTCGGCCGCCAGGGGGTGCCGGCCCAGCAGGACCTGGTGTACTCCCTGCTGCTGATCGTCTCCGAACTGGTGACGAACTCGGTCCGGCACGCCGCCCTGCTCTCGCCGCAGGTGGCCGTCGAGGTCGCCATCGGCCGGGAGTGGGTACGGGTGGCCGTCGAGGACGACCACCCGTACCGGCCGAAGGCGCTGGAGGCCGATTTCGGCCAGACCGGCGGCCGGGGCCTGCTCCTGGTACGGGAGATCACGCTGGAGGCGGGCGGGGTCTGCGACGTCGAGCACACCTCGACCGGCGGCAAGGTCATCTGGGCGGCCCTCCCGCTGGCGGGGAAGAGCCCGTACGACGGGCTGACGGCCCCGACGGGCTGACGGCCGCCGCGCCACCGGCCGGGCCGCCCCTACCAGCCGGCGGCGTCCGCGGTCAGCTCGCGGATCGCCGGCCGGGCCGCGTCCAGCACGGTCATGAACCAGGCGGAGAAGGGCGCTTCGGCGTGGCGTTCCGCCAGCTCCCCGGCGGTGACGAACGCGGTGTCGCCCACCTCCTCCGGGTCCGGGCGCAGCGCCGACTGCGCCAGTCCCACGAACAGGTGGTTGAACTCCTGCTCCACCAGGCCCGAGGCCGGGTCCGGGTGGTTGTAGCGCACCGTCCCCGCCTCCGCGAGCAGCGAGGGGGACAGGCCCAGCTCCTCGTGGGTCCGCCGGGCGGCGGCCGCGAACGGCGACTCCCCCGGGTAGGGGTGGCCGCAACAGGTGTTCGACCAGACGCCGGGGGAGTGGTACTTCCCGAGGGCGCGCCGCTGGAGCAGCAGGCGGCCCTGCTCGTCGAAGAGGAACACCGAGAAGGCCCGGTGCAGCAGCCCCGGCGCCTGATGGGCGGAGAGCTTCTCCGCCGTGCCGATGGTGTTGCCGGCCTCGTCGACCAGTTCGAGCATGATCGATTCTTGAGTGCCGGCGCCGTTGGACACGCTGTTCGCGGCGGTGGCTGGTGTGGTCGGCATACCCATCCTTCGCTTCGGACTTCGACCTTCAGTCTGCCGCACAAAAGGGGCTTGTCCCCACTTCGTGGATCCGCGCATGTCTGCCCCTCTCCGCGTGATAGGCGAAGAGGGGCAGACGGTCACGCCCGGTGCGCTCGGACCCCGGCCGGCACCGGACGCAGGACGTAGCCGGTGTAGCCGTACTCGTGCCCGTGCCGGGCCCGTACGTCGAGCTCCGCGCGGGTGGCGGCGAGGGCGGCTTCCGCCGCGGGGGCGCCGGCGCCCCCGCGGACGCGGACCCGCTCGGCGAGCGGGCCGTAGTACTCGTCCCAGTCGGAATCGGGGAGCGGGTGCACGCCGAGCACCCGGTAGCCGGCGGCCCGGGCGGCCGCGAGGTTGCGCGCCGTGGAACGCAGCGCGTACTGCGGATCCCAGAAGGCGCGCGCTCCGGCGGACGGCTGCGCGACGGTCCACTCGCACTCGGTCAGCACGAGCGTGCCGCCGGGCGCGAGCAGCCGCTTCCACCGCGCGAGCGCCGTGTCGAAGCCGATGACGTAGGCGGAACCCTCCGCCCACACGAGGTCGAAGGAGCCGGCCTCGAAGGGGAGGTCGCCCATGTCGGCGTTGACGGGGTGGACGCGGTCGGCGAGCCCGCGGGCCGCCGCGGCCGTACGGAGCTCGTCGAGGAAGCCGTCGTGGAGGTCGACGGCGGTCACCCCGGCGCCGCCCGCCCCCGCCTCGGCGGCGAGCAGCAGGGCGCTGCGGCCCGGACCGCAGCCCACGTCGAGGACGCGCGGCCGCTCGGGCAGCGGTCCGCACAGGGACAGCAGGTGCCGGGTGGACGCGTCGGAGCCGGGGGCCTGCCGGGGCAGACCGCCGTGGAGGGCGAGGAAAGCCTCGATGAGCGCGTCGCGGGAGACGTCGGAAGCAGCGGAAGGATCGGTGGAGCGGGTGTGGTCGGTCACCGTGAACCCTTGGGAAGGGGGCTCCGGCCGACGGGGCCGATCGCTCAGCGGGTGATCAGGCCCGGCCGGATGCCCGGGAGGACGTGGGGACGCACCGGAGTTCGCCGCGCATGGCAGCGGCCTTCACGACGGTCATCGACCCACCTCTTCCCGCTCAGTCACCCGGGGGTGATCCGGACGCGCACGGACGAGACCCGTACGCGCCTGCGGCCCACCGTAACACCGCGGCGGTTTGTGATCCCCCGACGTGATCGTCAATGATGATCACGCCCGGGCCCGGGGCCCGGATCTGAGGCCTGTCGGGGCGTGAACGGGTGGTGAACCCCTGCCTCCATTCATCCGATAGCCTCTGCCGACGTGTCGCCGCCCACGAGGCGCGCCCTCGGATTTCGTCACAAGGAGTGAGTTCGTCTGCCGACCGTCATCCTCACCGGCCTGCCGGTCCCCGGATCACCACTCGCGGACGAGCTGCGCTCCCTCGGCTTCGAGGTGCGCCCGGCGGACGGCCCCGAAGACGCCGCCGCCGTGCTGGCCGGCGTCCCCGCCGACCAGCGGGTCGCGGTCGTCGACAGCGCCTTCGTCGGGCACCCGCACGCGCTGCGCCTCGCCCTGACCGACCCGCGGTTCGACGCCTGCGCCGTGACCGGGGCCCTCACCGTCCAGCCGGCCGCCCGGGCGGCCCTGGACGGGGCGGCCGCGGCTCCGCACGGCGGCGCGGCGCCCTACCCGGACCGGCTCGCCGCCGCGGTCGAGGCATCCGGCACGGCCGTCCAGCGGCCCGAGCTCGGCACGCTCGTCGCCGCCGTCCCCGCGACCGCCGCGGAGCGGACCGCGGCCCTCGCGGCCGTCGACGCCGTCGACGACGAGGCCGTCCGGCTGCGGACCGCGGTGAAGTCCCGCGACGGCTTCTTCACCACCTTCTTCATCAGCCCGTACTCGCGCTACATCGCCCGCTGGTGCGCGCGCCGCGGGCTGACCCCGAACCAAGTCACCACCGCCTCGCTGGCCACCGCGCTGATCGCGGCCGGCTGCGCCGCCACGGGCGAGCGCTGGGGCTACGCCGCGGCCGGCGTGCTGCTCCTCGTCTCCTTCGTCCTGGACTGCACCGACGGGCAGCTCGCCCGCTACTCGCTGCAGTACTCGACGATGGGCGCCTGGCTCGACGCGACCTTCGACCGGGCCAAGGAGTACTCCTTCTACGCGGGCCTCGCGCTCGGCGCCGCCCGCAACGGGGACGACGTCTGGGCCCTCGCGCTGGGCTCCATGATCCTCATGACCTGCCGGCACGTCGTCGACTTCTCCTTCAACGAGGCCAACCACGACGCCACCGCTAACACGAGCCCCACGGCCGCCCTCTCGGGCAGGCTCGACAGCGTCGGCTGGACGGTCTGGGCCCGGCGGATGATCATCCTGCCGATCGGCGAGCGCTGGGCGATGATCGCGGTCCTGACCGCCCTCACCACCCCCCGGACCGTCTTCTACGCGCTGCTCGTCGGCTGCGCCTTCGGCGCCCTCTACACCACCGCCGGCCGGGTCCTGCGCTCCCTGACCCGCAAGGCGACCCGTACCGACCGGGCCGCCGGGGCCCTCGCCGACCTCGCCGACTCCGGCCCTCTGGCCGAGCTCGCGGGCCGCCTCGTCGGCCGGACCGTACCCGGCGCGGGAATCGCCGCGGCCGTCATCGGGTCGGCCGCCCTGCTGGGGACCGCCTGGGCCTACGCCTTCGGCAGCCGCCAGGTGATCGTCGCCGCCGTCCTGTACGCGCTGCTCGCCGGAGCCGCCGTCGCGCGCCCCCTCAAGGGCGCCCTCGACTGGCTGGTCCCGCCCGTCTTCCGGGCCGCCGAGTACACCACCGTGCTGATCCTCGCCGCCGGGGCGGACGTCCCCGGGGCCCTTCCGGCGGCATTCGGCCTGATCGCGGCAGTCGCCTACCATCACTACGACACGGTGTACCGGATTCGCGGTGGCACCGGCGCGCCCCCGCACTGGCTGGTGCGGACGATCGGCGGGCACGAGGGCCGGGTCCTGCTGACCGTGGTCCTGGCCGCCGTGCTCGCCCGCGACGCGTTCCCCGTCGCGCTCACGGCCATGGCCGTGTTCGTGGCAATCGTGGTGCTCGCGGAGAGCATCCGCTTCTGGGTCTCCTCCGGAGCACCCGCCGTACACGACGAAGGAGAACCAGCATGATCGGCCTTGTACTCGCTGCCGGTGCCGGACGCCGTCTGCGTCCCTACACCGACACCCTGCCCAAGGCCCTCGTGCCCGTCGGCCCCGAGGGCGACGAGGACAGCATCACGGTCCTCGACCTGACCCTGGGCAACTTCGCCGAGGTCGGCCTCACCGAGGTCGCCGTCGTCGTCGGGTACCGCAAGGAAGCGGTCTACGCGCGCCGCGAGGCCCTGGAGGCCAAGTACGGCGTCACGATCACGCTGATCGACAACGACAAGGCCGAGGAGTGGAACAACGCCTACTCCCTGTGGTGCGCCCGTGACGTCCTCAAGCAGGGCGTGATCCTGGCCAACGGCGACACCGTCCACCCGGTCTCCGTCGAGAAGACCCTGCTCGCCGCCCGCGGCGACGGCAAGAAGATCATCCTCGCCCTCGACACGGTCAAGAACCTGGCCGACGAGGAGATGAAGGTCGTCACCGCCGAGGGCGCGGGCGTCCGGAGGATCACCAAGCTGATGGAGCCCGCCGACGCGACCGGCGAGTACATCGGCGTCACCCTCATCGAGCCCGAGGCCGCCGAGCAGCTGGCCGAGGCGCTGAAGACCACCTTCGAGCGCGACCCCGACCTCTACTACGAGGACGGCTACCAGCAGCTCGTCGACGACGGTTTCACGATCGACGTGGCCCCCATCGGGGACGTCAAGTGGGTCGAGATCGACAACCACGACGACCTCGCCAAGGGCCGGACGATCGCATGCCAGTACTGACACGGCTGATCCCCTCGCCGCTCGTCGTCGACATCAGCCGCGGCGCCATGGACGACCTGGCCGGCCTCCTGGCCGACCAGCGGATCTCCGCGTCCGGCAAGCTGGCCATCGCGATCAGCGGGGGTTCCGGCACGGCGCTGCGCGCGAAGCTGGAGCCCGTGCTGCCGCACGCCGACTGGTACCCGGTCGCCGACGGCACCATCGACTCCGCCGTGAAGCTGGCCGACGACATAAAGGGCCGCCGCTACGACGCCGTCGTGGGCCTGGGCGGCGGGAAGATCATCGATGTCGCGAAGTACGCCGCGGCGCGGGTCGGTCTGCCGATGGTGGCCGTCGCCACGAACCTCTCGCACGACGGCATCTGCTCGCCGGTGTCCATCCTGGACAACGACAACGGCCGCGGCTCCTACGGAGTCCCGACGCCGATCGCCATGGTGATCGACCTCGACGTGATCAAGGAAGCCCCGGTGCGGTTCATCCGCGCGGGCATCGGCGACGCGATCTCCAACATCTCGGCGATCGCCGACTGGGAGCTGTCCCACGAGATCAACGGCGAACCGGTGGACGGCCTGGCCGCCGCCATGGCCCGCACCGCCGGCGAGTCCGTGCTGCGCCACCCCGGGGGCTGCGGCGACGACGAGTTCCTCACCGTGCTCTCCGAGGCCCTGGTCCTCACCGGCATCGCCATGTCGATCAGCGGCGACACCCGCCCCGCGTCGGGCGCCTGCCACGAGATCAGCCACGCCTTCGACCTGCTGCACCCGGGGCGCTCCGCGCTCCACGGCGAGCAGGTCGGCCTCGGCGCCGCCTTCGCGATGCACCTGCGGGGCGCCGACCGGCAGTCCGGCCTCTTCGTCGAGGTGCTCCGCCGGCACGGCCTGCCGGTGTCGCCCGAGGAGATCGGCTTCAGCGTCGACGAGTTCGTCGCCGCCGTCGAGTACGCCCCCCAGACCCGCCCGGGACGCTTCACCATCCTGGAGCACCTCAACCTGTCCGCCGCCGAGATCAGGGACGCTTACGCCGACTATGCCAAGACCATCCGTAGCTGAACTCCGGCCCGTCGTTCACCCGGCGGGCGTCAAGGACCGGGTCAGCGGCGAGCACTGGGGCGGGCGCCTCTACATGCGCGAGATCTCCTTGCGCATCACCCGCCTCCTGGTCACCACCAAGGTCACGCCGAACCAGCTGACCTACGTGATGACCCTCGCCGGTGTGCTCGCCCTCCCGGCCCTGCTGGTGCCCGGCGTCTGGGGCGCCGTGCTCGGCGTGGTGGCGGTCCAGCTGTACCTGCTGCTCGACTGCGTCGACGGCGAGGTCGCCCGCTGGAAGAAGCAGTTCTCGCTCTCCGGTGTCTACCTGGACCGCGTCGGCGCCTACCTGTGCGACGCGGCGGTCCTGGTCGGCTTCGGCCTGCGCGCCAGCGACCTGTGGGGGACCGGGCGGATCGACTGGCTGTGGGCCTTCCTGGGCACCCTCGCGGCGCTCGGCGCGATCCTGATCAAGGCCGAGACCGACCTGGTCGGCGTCGCCCGCCACCAGGCGGGCAAGCCCGTGGTCAAGGACGCGGCGGCCGAGCCGCGCTCGTCCGGCATGGCCCTCGCCCGCCGCGCCGCGGCCGCGCTCAAGTTCCACCGCCTGGTCCTCGGGATCGAGGCCTCCCTGCTCATCCTGGTGCTGGCCGTCGCGGACCAGATCCGCGGCGACCTCTTCTTCACCCGGCTCGGCGTGGCCGTGCTCGCGGGCATCGCCGTCCTGCAGACGGTGCTGCACCTCGTGTCGGTCCTGGCCTCCAGCAGGCTCAAGTGAGCGCCGCGATGCGGCTGGGCGCCGTGATCATCACCATGGGAAACCGGCCCGACGAGCTCAAGGCGCTGATCGACTCGGTGGCCCGCCAGGACGGCGACCCCGTGGAGATCGTCGTCGTCGGCCAGGGGGTGCAGGTCACCGGCATGCCCGAGGGCGTCCGCACGGTCGACCTCCCCGAGAACCTCGGCATCCCAGGCGGCCGCAACGTCGGCATCGAGGCCTTCGGCCCCGGGGGCGGCGACGTGGACGCCCTGCTCTTCCTGGACGACGACGGACTGCTGGAGCGCACCGACACGGCCGAGCTGTGCCGGCAGGCCTTCACCGAGGACCCGGGCCTCGGAATCGTCAGCTTCCGGATCGCCGATCCGGACACCGGTGAGACCCAGCGCCGCCACGTGCCGCGGCTGCGCGCCTCGGATCCGATGCGCTCCTCGCGCGTGACCACCTTCCTCGGCGGCGCCAACGCCGTCCGTACGAAGGTGTTCGAGCAGGTCGGAGGCCTTCCGGGCGAGTTCTTCTACGCGCACGAGGAGACCGACCTGGCCTGGCGGGCCCTCGACGCGGGGTGGCGGATCGACTACCGGGCGGACATGGTGCTGCTGCACCCGACCACGGCCCCCTCCCGGCACGCGGTGTACCACCGTATGGTGGCCCGTAACCGGGTGTGGCTCGCGCGCCGCAACCTGCCGGCCCCGCTGGTCCCCGTCTACCTGGGGGTATGGCTCCTGCTGACCCTGGTCCGCAGGCCGTCGGCGCCCGCGCTCAAGGCCTGGTTCGGCGGTTTCCGTGAGGGATGGAGCACTCCCTGTGGTCCCCGCCGCCCGATGAGATGGCGGACGGTCTGGCGGTTGACCCGGCTGGGCCGACCTCCTGTCATCTGACACGCTCGCGTCTGGGACCATGGCGCGATCCCGGGCCTCGTGCCACCAGCCTGATGCCCTTCCTTCCTGCCGCATCTTGAAGACGGAAAGTTTCAACTTGTGAGTGACACAACCCACGACGGCGCCCTCGCCACGAGCAAGCCGCCGTCCGAAGACGCGGGGCTGAGCCCCGCGGAGCTCGCCAGGAAGTACGGCCTGTCCGTGAGCGGCGCCCGCCCCGGCCTGGGCGAGTACGTCCGGCAGCTCTGGGGACGGCGCCACTTCGTCATGGCCTTCTCCCGGGCCAAACTGGTCGCGCAGTACAGCCAGGCGAAGCTCGGCCAGGTCTGGCAGGTGGCGACCCCGCTGCTGAACGCGGGCGTCTACTGGCTGATCTTCGGCCTGATCCTCGGCGCGGGCAAGGAGATGCCGGAGGGCGTCTACGTCCCGTTCCTGATGATGGGCATCTTCGTCTTCACCTTCACCCAGAGCTCGCTGATGGCGGGCGTGCGGGCGATCTCCGGGAACCTCGGCCTGGTGCGGGCGCTGCACTTCCCGCGGGCCGCCCTCCCGATCTCCTTCTCGCTCCAGCAGCTCCAGCAGCTGATGTACTCGATGATCGTCGTCTTCGTCATCGCCATCAGCTTCGGCAACTACCCGCGGCTCGCCTGGCTGCTGGTGATCCCGACGCTCGCGCTGCAGTTCGTCTTCAACACCGGCCTCGCCATGATCTTCGCGCGCATGGGCTCCAAGACCCCCGACCTGGCGCAGCTGATGCCGTTCGTGATGCGCACCTGGATGTACGCCTCCGGCGTCATGTTCCCGATCGGGATCTACCTCAAGGACCAGCCGCAGTGGATCAGTGACGTGCTGCTGTGGAACCCGGTGGCGATCTACATGGACCTCATCCGCTTCGCGCTGATCGACGACTACGGCAGCAGCAACCTGCCCCCGCACGTCTGGCTCTTCGCGGTCGGCTGGGCCGCGGTGATCGGCCTCGGGGGCTTCGTGTACTTCTGGAAGGCTGAGGAGCGTTACGGCCGTGGCTGACAAAACCCAGGGGCGCGTCCCCACCGTGATCGCGGACGGCGTCCACATCGTCTACCGGGTCAACACCGGCGGCGCCGGCAAGGGCGCCGCCACCGCGGCGCTCAGCAAGATCATCCGTCGGGGCAAGGGCGAGGCCCGGGGCGTGCGCCGGGTGCACGCCGTGCGCGGGGTCTCCTTCACCGCGTACCGGGGCGAGGCCATCGGCCTCATCGGCTCCAACGGTTCCGGCAAGTCGACGCTGCTGCGCGCCATCGCGGGCCTGCTGCCCTGCGAGGAGGGCAAGGTCTACACCGACGGCCAGCCGTCGCTGCTCGGCGTCAACGCGGCCCTGATGAACGACCTCACGGGCGAGCGCAACATCGTCCTCGGCGGTCTCGCGATGGGCATGAGCCGCGAGCAGATCAAGGAGCGGTACCAGGACATCGTCGACTTCTCCGGGATCAACGAGAAGGGCGACTTCATCTCCCTGCCGATGCGCACCTACTCGTCCGGCATGGCGGCCCGCCTGCGCTTCTCCATCGCGGCGGCCAAGGACCACGACGTCCTGATGATCGACGAGGCCCTGGCCACCGGTGACCGCAGCTTCCAGGTGCGCTCCGAGAACCGCATCCGCGAACTGCGGCAGAAGGCCGGCACCGTCTTCCTGGTGAGCCACAACAACAAGTCCATCCGCGACACCTGCGACCGCGTGCTGTGGCTGGAGAAGGGCGAGCTCCTGATGGACGGGCCCACGGAGGAAGTCGTCTCGGCCTACGAGAAGGCGACCAACGGCTGACGCCCGCTCACGGGCGCACGACGAGGCCCCCGCCGCTCACCGCGCGGGGGCCTTTCGCGTGCCCGCGCGCGCCGGCGGCGGCATTCGGCGGCACGGAACGCCGTGCACGGGCGGATCCCCGCGACATTCGGCGCCCGAGCGAATACCCGAGAGGCCCCCGCGGCGTTGTACAGCGTAAGCTGAAGCGGTCCTGAATCGCGCCAAGAGGGGACGATTCACCGCAGGTGAACGGCCTTGGAGCACCCCGGTGAAACCGCGGCGGCGTGTCCGAAATAGGATGTATTGGGTCGGCAGTGTAGAACGGGAGATGTGACGGCAATGGCTACGGGAATTCTCCGGCCCCCAGGCACGACGGCCGTCCCCGCCCCGGGCGGCGGGCGGTGACCCCGGGGCACGGTGACCGGACCCCGGCCGACACGGCCCACGCGCGCACCACCCTCGGCAAGGCCCGCACGGAGAACTTCCCCGTCGCCCCCGCCTTCCTCCCCCGCGCCTGGCGCGACGGACTGACGGCGGTCTACGGATACGCCCGCCTCGTCGACGACATCGGCGACGGAGACCTCGCACCCGGCGGCCTCGACGCCGTGCTCCTGGGCCTCGACCCCGCCGCCGCCGACGAGCCGACGGCCATGCTCGACGCCGTCGAGGCCGACCTGGCCCGCGTGTTCGGCGGCACGGACGGCCCCCCGCGCCATCCCCTGCTGCTCGCCCTGCAGCCCGTCGTACGCGAACACGGCCTGACCCCCGAGCCGTTCCGCGCACTCGTCGAGGCCAACCGGCAGGACCAGCGGGTCGGCCGCTACGCGACGTACGGCGACCTCCTCGGCTACTGCGAGCTCTCCGCGAACCCGGTGGGCCGCCTCGTGCTCTCCCTCACCGGCACCAGTACCCCCGAGCGGATCCGCCGCTCCGACGCCGTCTGCACCGCCCTGCAGATCGCCGAACACCTCCAGGACGTCGCCGAGGACCTCCGCCGGGACCGGATCTACCTCCCCGGCGAGGACATGCGGCGCTTCCACGTGAGCGAGGCCGACCTCAAGGCCCCGAGCGCCGGCGCCTCCGTACGCGCCCTGGTCGCCTTCGAAACCGAGCGCGCGCGCGAACTCCTGGACGAGGGCGCCCCGCTCGTGGGCAGCGTGCACGGCCGGCTCCGGCTGCTGCTCGCGGGTTTCGTGGGCGGGGGGCGCGCAGCCCTGCGAGCCGTCACCGACGCCGGCTTCGACGTCCTCCCCGGCCCGCCCAAGCCCACCAAGAGCGGCCTGATCCGCGAGGTGGCCGCCGTCCTGCGCTCAGCGCCGAGAAAGAGGTGAGCCCGAACGTGGAGGGCCCCACACACACGTCGTCCGCGGCCGCGCCGTCCGCGTCGGTCCTGGCGGCCTACGGCTACTGCGAGGCCGTCACCGGAGCGCAGGCGCGCAACTTCGCCTACGGCATCCGGCTGCTGCCTGCCGACAAGCGCCAGGCGATGTCCGCGCTGTACGCCTTCTCCCGCCGCGTCGACGACATCGGCGACGGCACGCTCGCACCCGCCGCGAAGCTGGCCCGCCTGGAGGAGACCCGCGCCCTGCTCGGGCGCATCCGGGCCGAGGACATCGACGAGGACGACACCGACCCCGTCGCCGTCGCCGTCGCCCACGCCGCGCGCCGCTTCCCGATCCCGCTCGGCGGGCTCGACGAGCTCATCGACGGCGTCCTGATGGACGTCCGCGGCGAGACCTACGAGACCTGGGACGACCTCAAGGAGTACTGCCGCTGCGTCGCGGGCGCCATCGGGCGCCTCTCCCTCGGCGTCTTCGGCACGTCCGCCGGCGGCGGCCTCGGCGCGAACGACGCCGCGCGCGCCGCGGAATACGCCGACACCCTCGGCCTCGCCCTGCAACTGACCAACATCCTCAGGGACGTCCGCGAGGACGCGGGCAACGGCCGCACCTACCTGCCCGCCGAGGACCTCGCCAAGTTCGGCTGCTCGGAAGGGTTCCACAGCGACCGGATGCCCGCCGGATCCGACTTCGCCGGGCTCGTCCACCACGAAGTCCGGCGCGCCCGCGCCCTGTTCGTCGAGGGCTACCGGCTGCTGCCCCTGCTCGACCGGCGCAGCGGGGCCTGTGTGGCCGCCATGGCCGGGATCTACCGGCGCCTGCTCGACCGCATCGAGCGCGAACCGGAGGCGGTGCTGCGGGGCAGGGTCTCGCTGCCGACCCACGAGAAGGCGTACGTCGCCGTGCGCGGGCTCTCCGGCCTCGACGCCCGGACCATCTCCCGCCAGAGCAACCGGAGGCGGACCTGATGCACCCGAACCGCACCACCCGGCCGCAGCGGCCGGGCCCGGCCCGTGCCCGAACGGGCCGGGCCGCCGCGCCCGCTCCCACCACCCCGCCCGGCGCCGTCGCCGCGCGGGCAACCGCGGAGCGGCCCGGCGCGTCTTCCCGTGCGGGCTCCGTGCGGCCCGCCGCGGAACGGCCCGAACGGGCCCGGCAGTCGGCCCCTCCGCAGGGGGAGCGCACCACAGGGGAGGCGGCATGAGCGACAGCGACCGGCGCGCCGTCGTCATCGGCGGCGGTCTCGCCGGGGTCACCACCGCGCTCGAACTGGCCGACGCCGGACTGCGGGTGACCCTGCTCGAAGGCCGCCCCCGGCTCGGCGGGCTCGCCTTCTCCTTCAAGCGCGGCGAGCTGACCGTCGACAACGGCCAGCACGTCTACCTGCGCTGCTGCACCGCCTACCGGTGGTTCCTCGACCGGGTCGACGGCGCCGCCCTGGCCCCGCTCCAGGACCGCCTCGACGTACCGGTGCTCGACGTCGCCCACCCCGCCGGCCCGCGCCTGGGCCGGCTGCGCCGCAGCGGCCTGCCCGTCCCGCTGCACCTGGCGGGCTCCCTGGCCCGCTACCCGCACCTCTCGATCGCCGAACGGGCGAGCGTGGGCCGCGCCGCCCTCGCGCTGCGCCGGCTCGACCCCGCCGACCCGGCGCTGGACGGGCTGGACTTCGCGACCTGGCTCGGCCGCTACGGCCAGTCCGCCCGTACGATCGAGGCCCTGTGGGACCTCGTCGGCATCGCCACCCTCAACGCCACCGCCCGGCAGTCCTCGCTCGGCCTGGCCGCCATGGTGTTCAAGACGGGCCTGCTCTCGGAGAACGGCGCCGCCGACATCGGCTGGGCCCGCGTACCGCTCGGCGACCTCCACGACACCCTCGCCCGCACGGCGCTCGACGCCGCCGGCGTACGCACCGAACTGCGCACCCGGGCCACCTGCATCTCGCGCCTCGACGACGGGGCCTGGCGTGTCGACACCGAGGAGGAGTCCCTCGACGCGGGGACCGTCGTCCTCGCCGTGCCGCAGCGCGAGGCGCACGCGCTGCTCCCGCCGGGCGCACTCGCCGACCCGGACAAGCTCCTCGACATCGGTACCGCACCGATCCTCAACGTCCACGTCGTCTACGACCGCAAGGTGCTCAGGCAGCCCTTCTTCGCCGCACTGGGCTCCCCGGTGCAGTGGGTCTTCGACCGCACCGACGCCTCCGGCCTCGCCGACGGCGGCCAGTACCTGGCGCTCTCCCAGTCCGTCGCGCAGGACGACATCGACGAACCCGTCACGGTCCTGCGGGCCAAGTACCTGCCCGAACTGGCGAAGCTGCTCCCGGCGGCGCGCGGCGCCAAGGTACGGGACTTCTTCGTCACCCGGGAGCGGACGGCCACCTTCGCCCCCACCCCCGGTGTCGGCCGGCTGCGCCCCGGTGCGCGGACCGACACGCCGGGGCTCTACCTGGCCGGTGCGTGGACCGCCACCGGCTGGCCCGCGACCATGGAGAGCGCCGTCCGGAGCGGACTGGGCGCGGCGCACGCCGCACTCGCCGCCCTCGGCCGCCCCCGCGAACACCCTCTGCAGGAGGCGGCATGACGACCACCACGACCGGCACAGCACGTACAGGAAAAAGAGGAGAGCCAGTGAACCCGGGGAATCCGGCTGTCGAGAACGCCGACGCCAGCGTGGGCACGGCCGGAGGCGGAGCGGAGAAGGCGGACACCCTCGCGCTCCTGGACCGCGGCCGCACGCTGTCCACCCCCGTGCTCCGTGCCGCGGTCGACCGGCTCGCGGCGCCCATGGACACCGTCGCCGCCTACCACTTCGGCTGGATCGACGCCCAGGGCAACCCGGCGGACGGCGACGGCGGCAAGGCCGTGCGCCCCGCCCTCGCGCTGCTGTCCGCCGAGGCTGCGGGCGCCGCGGCGGAAGTCGGCATCCCGGGCGCCGTCGCCGTCGAGCTCGTCCACAACTTCTCGCTGCTGCACGACGACCTGATGGACGGCGACGAGCAGCGCCGCCACCGCGACACGGTGTGGAAGGTGCACGGCCCCGCCCTGGCGATCCTCGTCGGCGACGCCCTCTTCGCCCTCGCCAACGAAGTGCTGCTGGAGCTCGGAACCGTCGAGGCCGGCCGCGCCGCCCGCCGGCTGACCGCCGCCAGCCGCAAGCTCATCGACGGCCAGGCCCAGGACATCTCCTACGAGCACCGCGAGCGCGTCAGCGTCGAGGAGTGCCTGGAGATGGAGGGCAACAAGACGGGTGCCCTCCTCGCCTGCGCGGTCTCCATCGGCGCCGTGCTCGGCGGCGCGGACGACCGTACCGCCGACAAACTGGAGGAGTACGGCTACCACCTGGGGCTCGCCTTCCAGGCGGTCGACGACCTCCTCGGCATCTGGGGCGACCCCGAGGCCACCGGCAAGCAGACCTGGAGCGACCTGCGCCAGCGCAAGAAGTCGCTGCCGGTCGTCGCCGCCCTCGCCGCGGGCGGGCCCGCCTGCGAGGAACTCGCCGAGCTGCTCGCGGCCGACGCGAAGAGCAACGACTTCGAGAACTTCTCCGAGGAGGAGTTCGCCGCCCGTGCGGCGCTGATCGAGGCGGCCGGCGGCCGCCAGTGGACCGCGGACGAGGCACGCCGCCAGCACACCGTGGCGATCCGGGCCCTGGACGACGTGGACATGCCCCAGCGGGTGCGCGAACAGCTCGTCGCCCTTGCCGACTTCGTCGTCGTGCGCAAGAGGTGATCGCCACCCGTCAGCGGATATGACGCTACAGTCGCCGGCCGGCGCCGCCCCCTGCTGAGGGCGCACCGGCCGACGGCAGACCCCAGCACAGCAGAGAACACTGTTCGAAGGGGAAGCCATGACAGCGACGACCGACGGCAGCGCGGACAGCGCTGGCGCTGGCAGCGGAATTGAAGCGGGCCCCCGGCCGGGGCCGGATCGGGCGCGACCTCCCGCGGGGCCGGTGCCGCCGGCCCCGGCGGGACCCTCGGCGCGGCGTGCGGCGCTCACGGGCCGGCCCGAGGTCACGCCGGCGCGCTCCCGCCCGGACGCCGACGCGGAGGCGTACGACGCCGTCGCGCGCGCGACCCGGCACCTCCTGGAGCGCCAGGACCCCGAGGGCTGGTGGAAGGGCGACCTGGAGACCAACGTCACCATGGACGCCGAGGACCTGCTGCTGCGGCAGTTCCTGGGCATCCGGGACGAGGCGACCACCCGCGCCTGCGCCCTCTTCATCCGCGGCGAGCAGCGCGAGGACGGCACCTGGGCGACCTTCCACGGCGGGCCGTCCGACCTCTCCGCCACCATCGAGGCGTACGTGGCCCTCCGCCTCGCCGGAGACGCTCCGGACACCCCGCACATGGCCCGCGCCTCGGCCTGGATCAGGGCGCACGGCGGAATCGCCGCGGCCCGTGTCTTCACCCGGATCTGGCTCGCGCTCTTCGGCTGGTGGAGCTGGGAGCACCTGCCCGAACTCCCGCCCGAGCTGGTCTTCCTGCCGAGCTGGGCGCCGCTGAACATCTACGACTTCGGCTGCTGGGCCCGCCAGACCATCGTGCCCCTCACGGTGGTGTCGGCGCTGCGCCCGGTCCGCCCGGCACCCTTCGCGCTGGACGAGCTGCACGCCGACGCGCGCGTGCCGAACCCGGTCAGGCGACCGGCGCCGCTGACCAGTTGGGACGGCGTCTTCCAGCGGATGGACAAGGCCCTGCACGTCTACCGGCGCTTCGCACCCCGCCGGCTGCGGAAGGCGGCCATGGCCACCGCCGGCCGCTGGATCGTCGAGCGCCAGGAGAACGACGGCTGCTGGGGAGGCATCCAGCCGCCCGCCGTGTACTCCATCATCGCCCTGCACCTGCTCGGATACGACCTCGGGCACCCGGTCATGCGGGCCGGGCTGGAATCCCTGGACCGGTTCGCCGTGTGGCGCGAGGACGGCTCGCGCATGATCGAGGCCTGCCAGTCCCCGGTCTGGGACACCTGCCTGGCCGCCATCGCCCTGGCCGACGCGGGCCTGCCGCCCGACCACCCGGCCCTGGTGAAGGCCGCCGACTGGATGCTCGGCGAGGAGATCGTGCGCACCGGCGACTGGGCGGTGCGCCGACCCGGACTGGCCCCCGGCGGCTGGGCGTTCGAGTTCCACAACGACACCTACCCCGACATCGACGACACCGCCGAGGTCGTCCTCGCGCTGCGCCGCGTCAAGCACCCCGACCCGGCCCGGGTCGAGGCGGCCATCGCCCGCGGGGTGTCCTGGAACCTCGGCATGCAGTCGAAGAACGGGGCCTGGGGCGCCTTCGACGCCGACAACACCAGCCCCTTCCCGAACAAGCTGCCCTTCTGCGACTTCGGCGAGGTCATCGACCCGCCCTCGGCGGACGTGACCGCCCACGTGGTGGAGATGCTGGCCTTCGAGGGCCGGGCGGGCGACCCCCGGACCCGCCGCGGGATCGCCTGGCTGCTCGCCGAACAGGAGCCGGAGGGAGGCTGGTTCGGCCGCTGGGGCACCAACTACGTCTACGGCACCGGCTCGGTGGTCCCCGCCCTGACCGCCGCGGGCCTCTCCCCGGGGCACCCCGCGATCCGGCGGGCCGTGCGCTGGCTGGAGTCCGTACAGAACGGGGACGGCGGATGGGGGGAGGACCAGCGCTCCTACCAGGACCCGTCGTGGGCCGGGCGGGGCGCCTCCACCGCCTCGCAGACCGCGTGGGCGCTGATGGCCCTGCTGTCGGCCGGGGAGCGCGACGGGAAGGCGGTCGAACGGGGCATCCGCTACCTGGTGCGGACGCAGGAGCCGGACGGCTCCTGGGACGAGCCGTACTTCACCGGCACCGGCTTCCCCTGGGACTTCTCCATCAACTACCACCTGTACCGGCAGGTGTTCCCGCTCACCGCGCTCGGCCGCTACCTGTACGGAGAACCCTCCGCCCGCGGCGGGGGAGCCTGATGACCGCGGCACGCGGGGACACCGCCGGGGACGCGGCCGCCCCGCTGCTGGTCGCCTGCGCGCTGCGCATCGAGCAGGCGGCGCTGCGCAGCGCCGCCCGGGGCGCGCCCGAGGGGTACGCCGTCCTGCGCACCGGGATGGGCCCGCGGGCCGCCGAACGGGCCGTCGGCCACGCCCTGGGGCGGCCCGGGTGGGAGCGGGCGGCCGTCCTCGCGACCGGCTTCTGCGCCGGGCTCCTCCCCGGCATGCACCCCGGGGACCTGGTCGTCGCCGAGCAGACCCGGGACCACCGCGGGGCCGTCACCTGCACCGGTACGGCCCTGCTCGCCGAGGCACTGGCCCGGGCCGCACCCGGACGGGCCGTGCACACCGGGACCCTGACCGGATCGGACCACGTCGTCCGCGGCCGGGAGCGCGCACACCTGCGCGCCGCCGGCGCCCTCGCGGTCGACATGGAGTCCGCGGCCACGCTGTGGGCGGCGACCCGGGGCGGCGCGGGCGGCGAACGCCCGGTTGCCGCCGTCCGGGTGATCGTGGACGCCCCGGAGCACGAGCTCGTCCGCATCGGCACCGTGCGCGGTGGAATATCGGCCTTCCGTGTCCTCCGTGCCGTCATGCCCGCGTTTTACGAATGGCACCGTTCTTTGCTGCTCCCCAGGAGGTGAGCCAGATGGCCATGCCGCTGCGCCAGTCCATCAGGGTCGGGACGTATCTGCTCGAACAGAAGCTCCGCAAGCGTGAGAAGTTCCCGCTGATCGTCGAGCTGGAACCGCTCTACGCCTGCAACCTGGCCTGCGAGGGGTGCGGGAAGATCCAGCACCCGGCGGGGGTGCTCAAGCAGCGCATGCCGGTCGCCCAGGCGGTCGGCGCTGTGCTCGAATCGGGTGCGCCCATGGTGTCCATCGCGGGCGGGGAGCCCCTGATGCACCCGCAGATCCACGAGATCGTCCGGCAGCTGGTGGCGAGACGGAAGTACGTCTTCCTCTGCACCAACGCGATGCTGCTGCGCAAGAAGATCGAGAAGTTCACCCCGTCCCCCTACTTCGCCTTCGCCGTGCACATCGACGGCCTGCGCGAGCGCCACGACGAGTCGGTGGCCAAGGAAGGCGTCTTCGACGAGGCCGTGGCGGCGATCAAGGAGGCGAAGAGGCGCGGATTCCGCGTCACCACGAACTCCACCTTCTTCAACACCGACACCCCGCAGACGATCATCGAGGTGCTCAACTACCTCAATGACGACCTCCGGGTGGACGAGATGATGATCTCGCCCGCCTACGCCTACGAGAAGGCCCCCGACCAGGAGCACTTCCTGGGCGTCGAGCAGACCCGCGAGCTCTTCAAGAAGGCCTTCGCGGGCGGCAACCGCCGACGCTGGCGGCTCAACCACTCGCCGCTCTTCCTGGACTTCCTGGAAGGAAAGGCGGATTTCCCCTGCACCGCCTGGGCGATTCCGAATTACTCCCTCTTCGGCTGGCAGCGCCCCTGCTACCTGATGAGCGACGGCTACGTGCCCACCTACCGCGAGCTGGTCGACGACACCGACTGGAGCAAGTACGGCCGAGGCAAGGACCCCCGCTGCGCGAACTGCATGGCGCACTGCGGCTACGAGCCCACCGCCGTCCTCGCCACCATGGGCTCCCTGAAGGAGTCCCTGCGGGCGGCCCGGGAGACGATCGCCGGGAACCGGGGCAAGGCGGCATGACCGCGCCGCCACCCGGGGAGACGGGCCGGGGCGCCGGCTTCGACCTCGGAGCCCTGCTGGCCGCGCGGGGCGGCGAGCGGTACGAGCTGCACGCCAGGCACCTCAACCACCAGCTGCCCCGCATGCTGCACACCATCGGCTTCGACAAGGTCTACGAACGGGCGGAGGGTGCGCACTTCTGGGACGCCGAGGGCAACGACTACCTGGACATGCTCGCCGGCTTCGGGGTGATGGGCCTGGGCCGGCACCACCCGGTGGTCCGCCGCGCCCTGCACGACGTGCTGGACGCCCAGCTCGCCGACCTGACCCGCTTCGACTGCCAGCCGCTGCCCGGACTGCTGGCCGAGAAGCTGCTCTCGTACAGTCCCCACCTGGACCGGGTCTTCTTCGGGAACAGCGGCACCGAGGCGGTGGAGACCGCCCTGAAGTTCGCCCGGTGCGCCACCGGGCGGCCGAGGATCCTCTACTGCGACCACTCCTTCCACGGGCTCACCGCTGGCTCCCTCTCGGTCAACGGGGAAGGCGGCTTCCGGGACGGCTTCGGGCCGCTGCTCCCCGACACGAAGATCGCCCTCGGTGATCTGGCGGCCTTGGAGCGGGAGCTGGCGCGCGGGGACGTGGCCGGCTTCGTCGTCGAGCCGATCCAGGGCAAGGGGGTGCTCTCCGCCCCGCCCGGCTTCCTCCTCGCCGCGCAGGAACTGCTGCACCGGCACAAGGCGCTGCTGATCGCGGACGAGGTGCAGACGGGCCTGGGACGTACCGGTGACTTCTACGCGTACCAGCACGAGCCGGGCGTGGAGCCGGACCTGGTGTGCGTGGCCAAGGCGCTGTCCGGGGGCTACGTCCCGGTCGGCGCCACCCTGGGCAAGGACTGGATCTTCAAGAAGGTCTACTCGTCCATGGACCGGGTCCTCGTGCACTCCGCGAGCTTCGGCTCCAACGCGCAGGCGATGGCGGCCGGCCTCGCCGTGCTCTCGGTCATGGAGGACGAGGAGGTCGTGGCCAACGCCCGGGCGATGGGCGACCTGCTGCGGGGTCGGCTCGCGGCCCTCGTCGGCACGTACGAGCTGCTGCACGAGGTGCGGGGGCGCGGGCTGATGATCGGCATCGAGTTCGGCCGTCCGTCCTCGCTGGGACTGCGCAGCCGGTGGACCGTGCTCCAAGCGGCCCGCAAGGGGCTGTTCGCCCAGATGGTCGTGGTGCCGCTGCTGCAGAAGCACCGGATTCTCACCCAGGTGTCCGGGGACCACCTCGAAGTGATCAAGCTCATCCCGCCGCTCGTCGTGGACGAGGCCGATGTCGACCGGTTCGTCGGTGCCTTCCGCGAGGTCATGGACGAGGCGCACGGTGGATCCGGGCTGATGTGGGACTTCGGCAGGACGCTGGTGAAGCAGGCCGTCGGCAACCGCTGAGGACCGTCGGCCCGCTCCGGACGGGTCACTCCAGCAGCGTCGCGCGCAGCCGGTCGAGGGTCTCGGGCGACAGCCCGAGGCCCTCCGCCAGGTACGGCTCCACGCCGCCCCACCGCTGGTCGATGGTGTCGAAGGCCGCGGTCAGGTAGTCGGCGCGGGCGTCGAACAGCGGGGCGAGGAGCTCCGTGACCTCGGGGGCGCGGGTCTCCTCCGTGTCGCCGCTCCGGCGCACGCGGTAGCGGCGGTGCGGGGCGTTGGACTCCAGGTAGTCGGCCACGATCGCCTCGCGCTCCACGCCCAGGGCGAGGAGGGTGACGGCGACCGACAGCCCCGCCCGGTCCTTGCCGGCCGCGCAGTGCATGAGGGCAGGGACGCTGTCCTCGGCGAGCGCGTGCAGGACCCGGCTGTGCTCGGCGGTGCGCTCCGCGATGATCGTGCGGTAGGAGTTAGCCATCCGGGCGGCGCCCTTCCCGTCGCCCAGGACCGCGCGGAGCTGGTCGAGGTCGCCGTCGCGGACCATCTTCCAGAACTCCCGCCCGTCGGCCGGATCCGAGAGCGGGATGTTCACGTTCCGCACGCCGGGGAGGTCCACGTCCGGGCCTTCCAGCGCGTGGTCGGCGCCGTTGCGGAAGTCGAAGACGGTGTGCAGTCCGAGCGAGGCGAGGAACTCTGCGTCGTTTTCAGTGGCATGTGCCAGATGTCCGCTTCGGAAGAGTCGCCCCGACCTGACCCTCCGTCCATTCGAAGCGGGCAAACCGCCCAGATCGCGGAAGTTGCGCACTCCGACCAGCTGCGGCTCGGGCTGCGGCCGTCCGGTCGGGGCCGGGGGTATCTGCTGGGTCACGTGAGCTCCTCCGCATCGTCGTGGTGTGTCCGAATTACACTACTTGGCGCCAACTTGCCATATCCGGAACCGAGATCGGACGCGTCCCGTGAGCCAGATCATACGGTGACCCTGAGTGCCTGATCGCGAAGGCCCAACGGCCCGGCCCGGGCGGGTGCCGGCTGTACGGAATGGACAGAGGGTGACGGGAATTCCGGCAGTCCCTCATGTCTGTGAATGCGTCAGGGAATTCGTGGCTTGTTCCCTGCGCCCCCACTCGATTACCTTCGCGACCGACCCGGGTGGAACGCCGAATCCTGCCGCCTCCCGGAAACCGCACCCGACTATTCACGCGCGGCAGGAGCGGGGGAACCAGGTAAGCCGCCGTACCGGATCTTTATACCGGGACGGCTCGGGGTGAAGCAGTACATGTCCCTTTACGTGTACCGCCGGACATCTCCAGTCCGAACCCGACAGCTCACCTCGCAGGCGACGGAGAGGAACCGTCCATGCCCGCAACGGGTAAGCACCGCCGTCCCAAGTCCCGTTCCCTTTCCCGCGGCTTCGCCGTCGCGGGCACCGGTGGGGCCGCCCTCGCGCTGCCGCTGATGGGCGCCGCGGGCGCCCAGGCGGCCGGCGCTCCGGCCGCCGCCCCGGCCACCTCTCCCGCGGTGGCCGCCCAGACCCCGGTCGCGCTCCAGGCCGCGCCCGTCGCCGCCCCGGCCGCCGTCCCGACGGCCGTGCCGAACGCGGCGCCGAAGGTGTACACGGTCGTGCCCGGGGACTACCTCTCCAAGATCGCCGCGGAGCGGGACGTGTCCGGAGGCTGGGAGCAGCTGTACGCGGACAACCGCGAGGCCGTCGGCACCGACCCCTCGCTGATCCACCCGGGTCTGAAGCTGACGCTCGGCGCGAACGGCGAGGCGGCTCCGCAGGCAGCCGCCCCGGCCCCCGCCCCGACCGCGAAGCCGGCGCCGAAGAAGCAGAAGCCGGCCGAGGCCCCGGTCTCCGGCAAGGCGGCCTCCGGCGACCAGGCGGCGCCCGCGCCCGCCGCGAAGCCGAAGGCGAAGCAGCAGAGCCCGCAGGGCGGCAACACCTCCGCCGGCGCGAAGGCCCCCGCCGGCGCCGGCTTCGTGGCCCCCGTCGGCGGCGGGGTCTCCACCCAGTACAGGGCGAGCGGTGCCATGTGGTCCTCCGGCTACCACACCGGTGTCGACTTCATCGCGAGCTCGGGCACCACCGTCAAGGCCGTCGGCGCGGGCACCGTGGTCTCCGCCGGCTGGGGCGGCTCGTACGGCAACGAGGTCGTCATCCGGCACGCGGACGGCAAGTACTCCCAGTACGCCCACCTCTCCTCGCTGTCCGTCTCGGTCGGCCAGAGCGTGACCGCCGGCCAGCGCGTCGGCCTCTCCGGTTCCACCGGCAACTCCTCCGGTCCGCACCTCCACTTCGAGATCCGCACCGGCCCGTCCTACGGCTCCGACATCAACCCGATTGCCTACCTGCGCTCCAAGGGCGCCAGCATCTGACGGCACCGCGGGAACACGCACACGCGTCAGGCCGGGACCCGAGGGGGGGCCCGGCC